>JBJERF010000034.1:15882-29226 GCA_051882115.1 Ruminococcus sp.
ATACCAAGAGGCTGTTGCAGCTATATCGTGCAACAGCCTCTTTTGCTTTATTTCTGATTTTCTACAAAACGGAGCAGCTGTTCCGCCTGTTTCAATGAGACGCCGAGGATTCTGTGCGTCTGTCGATGATGCCCCCGCAGTGTAATGTATATGTTGCAGATATCATTCTTGGATGTCATGGGTGTTTTGCAGATTTTTATGCCGATAATATGGTGAATCGGTGCTGCAATGGTATAAAATGAAAAACCTTTGCTGTAGTGCAGATGAATCTGCTTTTTATTATATGCCACGTATTCTGTTGGAATGGAAATCAACCGGATCAGCAGCAGCCATACAGACGGAATCAGTACAATGATGGCAGCCGAAACCAGAAACTGATCCATACCGGGAACGATTCGTCCGGTGAACAGGATGCCGAACAAGGTTGTTCCAATGAGCAGTATCGGTGTCCAGACAAAGCTCCATATGGCATCTTTGCGGCCCCGGATTTTTTTAGGCGGTTCCTTGTCCGATACTTCCGGCATCCATGCGGACAAGGGCAGAGGTGCGCTTTTTTTTGTTACGACTGGAATCAGAACCGGCAGTGATTTGCGGCCGTTCCCATAGCCCGGACAGGAAAGATGAATGGATTGTACGCCGAATAGCTTCATAATCAGATTCTGCTTGCTGATGACATAATGAACGGCCATCGGGCGCAGATGTGTCCGGCGGCGGATGAAGATGCCCATATGAATGGACAGAAAATCCGTGCCTGCATGTACATGAAACCGTCCGTAGTGAAGCAGATTTGCTAAAAAAGACAGCAGCCAGCAGGCACCCAGAAAAATGCAGATGGTTACAACAATGGCAGGAATGGCATGAAAGGTCTGAATGGCTGCATCATTGATTTCATCAATGGTCTGCATAACACGGAATTCTTCCAGTAGATCTTTGGCGATGGAGCCGGCCTGGGTGAAAAAAGCAATGATATAAACCGTGCCGGAAAGACTGCTGGAGAATAGAAAAGAGAACAGCAGCGTCAGCCAGATGCCCGGACGGTGGGGCTTGTGGGGTGCGGTGCACTGACGGAGGATGGGAATCTCCTGATGCATTTTCACCAGATCCCGTTTGCGCAGCCAAAGGCACAGCTCTGAAAGAGGCAGTGCAGATGCGCCTGTATCAATTCTCAGATGGATGAGCTTTATAGGTTTCAGCAGATAGAGGTGGGTTTCTGTGGAAGCTGTAATCCGGTCGCAGGGAATGCAGATGCGTCTTTTTACAAAAACACCATTCTGACAGCGGATGAAATCCTTGTTGAAATCAAATCGGCAGCAGTACCAGCGTACAAAGGCAAATCCCAGAATCAGCAAAAAAATCAGGATATCAAACCATGCGCCTACAAACCAGTTTACCAGTGCTTCTGTAGAAAAGGGAAATAGCTGAATGGAACGCAGAAGGGGAAAAATCAGCAGCCACAGGTTTTTGATGCAGTAGCGCAGAATTTTAATGGGATGTTCATGATACATGAGGAGCCTCCGTGGGGATGTCATCTCTGGGTGAACGGGACAGCAGGCAGACGGTCAGAAATGCATACAGCTCCTGTGCATCCTTCCGGCTCAGAAACGGAAGAATCAGTGAACCTCCGTATGCACGCAGCGGAATGAAATTCAGTCCGGTATATTGAGAAAGTGGTGTTTGCAGAATGGATGACAGCTGTAGGGAGCGAATCAGAAGGACTCGTGTACGTATCAGAAAAATGCCGCTTTCTAAGATGATTTTCTTATCAGTTACAGTGATGCGGATGCGGCTGAGACTCAGGGGAATATAGATCACTCCGATCAGGATCCATGCCAGCAGACAAAGGCAAAACAGCCAGAAAACCATACGGGAGCTTTTTCCGAAAAAATAAATCAACAGCAGACAGACGGCAAGGCAGATCAGAAAAGTCAGTCCTTGCATCAGGTATTTTACATGGGGATCTGTTTGGTATTGCTTCATCCGGTTTCTCCTTCCTTTTCTGGTCATAAGCATGAAGCATTTTGTATAAGATTATTATATACGAAACAAGCGTTTCCGTCAAGTCGATGGATGTCATTTTCATGAAAATCCATTGGATAAGGTTTCATGTATACTGGCAGGTATGGGGGTTCGCCGGAGTCTGCAAAAAACTTTGAAAATGGATTTCCGTGTAAGAGCCTGTTTAAGATTTTGCGCACAGAGAGGAAAGGTTATGCTGGAGAAAATCAATGGATATATCTGGAATGCTGGTTTGCTGACCCTGCTTCTGGGCACAGGAATCCTGCTTACATTGCACACACGTTTTTTTCAGATACGTGGAATAGGCTATATTTTCAAAAGAATTTTCGGTTCTCTGCACAAAGGGAACCATGGAGATGGTGTTTCTCAGTGGAAAATCTGTACGGCAGCACTGTCTGCCTCTATGGGAACCGGCAATATTGTAGGTGTAACAGCAGCACTTTCCATCGGCGGAGCCGGTGCTGTTTTCTGGATGTGGTGCTCAGCATTTTTTGGCATGATGCTGACTTACGGAGAAAATGTTCTTTCCCTGCGGTTCCGCACAAGGGATGCACATGGATATTTCTGCGGCGGGCCTATGGCGTATTTACGATATGGTCTGGGTACAAAGGCTCTTGCGGTGCTGTATGCATGCTTCTGTATTCTGGCATCCTTTGGTATGGGCAACATGACCCAGAGCAGTGCAGCGGCATCAGCTCTTGCGGATGCTTTTTCGGTGCCGCCTGTTGCTGTAGGCATTTTGCTGGCGGTGCTGCTGGCATTTGCTGTGCTGGGCGGCATCCGGAGTGTGGGAACGGTGACACAGTTTCTGCTGCCTTTTGTGGCAGCCGGTTATATGCTTTTGTCACTGTTGGTTATCTTGCTGCATGCAGACCGGATTCCGGCAGCCTTTGGTGAAATCTTTGCAGGGGCATTGGGTTTGCGGCAGCTGGGCGGCGGCGCAGTGGGTGCAGCTGTTTCAGTGGGGCTGCGTCATGGTGTCTTTTCCAACGAGGCGGGACTGGGCAGCAGTGCCCTGATTCACAGCAGTTCATCGGACAATGACCGTTATTTGCAGGGCATGTGGAGCATTTTTGAAGTGTTTCTGGATACAATGGTTTGCTGTACCCTGACCGCTCTGGCTGTTCTGACAGCGGATGTGCCTTTGCAAATGGGTGCTCAGCCGGTTGCAGCAGCGTTTGCATCTGTGCTGGGACGCTATTCCTACGGAGTGACCGCCCTGATGATAGCACTGTTTGCCGTTTGTACCATGTTGGGCTGGTGCTGCTGCGGCGAAACGGCACTGCGCAGTCTGAGCAACCGGCGCAGTGTGATTCTGGGCTATCGTATATGTTTCTGTATACTGGCTGGTCTGGGGGCGGTGGGGACGCTGTCATCTGTCTGGACGCTTTCTGATATTGCCAATGGTCTGATGGCAGTTCCGAATCTTCTGGGATTGCTTCTGCTGATGAAGTATATACAGACACCGCCGGAATGGAAAGAGGAGATTTGCAGAAAAAAGAGAAGGAAAAAGAAGCCATGCAGTCCCGTTATTTTGAAATGTGGAAAAAAATGTTGAATATGCATGAAATGGAGGCACACATACAAAATTTAAAAAGAGTGCTTGACATCATTTTTGCTTTTTTGTATAATAATAGATATGTATGATTGTGCGTTTTTGATGAATTACAAGGGGATTTCAGCACAGAATGATTTTATATGCCGCATGCAGTGAAGCGGCGGCAATTTTTCTACAAATCGAAATTCTCAAAGTAACGCAAACGTGATAATTGCCAGAGCATGGCAGGAAACGAGAAAATGAAGGAAGGACAGCAGTCTGATGCAGCGTGTGGAAAGGATGCTGTCCGGATGTGCGGGAAACCGCCTGATTTTTTATGATGATGGATCGGATTGTGCAGAAAGATCTGAACGGAAATGTACAGCTTCGCCGGGAACGGAATGAAGGCGTTGTGTACAGACGGAATCAGAGCCTGTAAGATCAGACCATCGGCTTCTGCCGTGCACGGCACGGAAAGAGAGGGTATTTATTTGGCTACAACAGAAGGAAAAGAAATTCGTGAAGGAAAAGGCACACAGAACGGACACAGAACACCCTATCGGAGACGTCCCCGTCAGAATCAGAAGGTGAAGGCACTGGAGAACAATCCGCCGGTAAAGGCTGGCGGAAAGAGTCAGGGTCATACGCAGCAGCGCAATACGTCCCGCCGTGAAAACAGAAGGAATCCGGTTCGTGTGATTCCTCTGGGGGGACTGAACGAAATCGGAAAGAATATGACCGTGTTTGAATGCTGCAACGATATGTTCATTCTGGACTGCGGTCTGGCATTTCCGGATATGGATATGCCGGGCGTGGATATTGTAATTCCTGATTTTACCTATGTGGAAAATAACAAGGATCGTGTGCGGGGCATTGTTCTCACCCACGGCCATGAGGATCATATCGGCGGTCTTGCTTATCTGCTGAAAAAAATCAATGTGCCCATTTATGGTACACGCCTGACACTGGCACTTGTAGAGGGAAAGCTGGAGGAGCATGGACTTGCCCATTCTGTAAAGCTCTGTGAGGTACAGCCTCGCAAGACCGTTCGTATGGGCTGTATGGCAGTGGAATTCATTAAGGTCAATCACTCCATTCCCGGCGCAGTGGGCATGGCGATTCATACGCCTGCCGGTATCATTGTGCATACGGGAGACTTTAAGGTGGACTTTTCACCGGTGGATGATGAAATGATCGATCTGGCACGCTTTGGTGAACTGGGCAGCAGAGGTGTTCTGGCACTGATGGCAGATTCCACCAATGCAGAGCGCATGGGTTTTACCCGTTCGGAGCGTACCGTAGGGGATTCCTTTGAAAAGCTTTTTGAACGGGCAACCGGCAAGCGCATTATCATTGCAACATTTTCATCCAATATTCACCGGATTCAGCAGATTATTGACAATGCGGTCCGCCGGAAACGAAAGGTTGCGGTGTTTGGCAGAAGTATGATTCATGTCATGGGTACGGCTCTGGAGCTGGGCTATCTGAAGGCTCCGGAGGGTACAATCATCGACATTGATGAGATGAGCCGCTATCCGGATGAGCGTGTGGTTCTGATTACTACAGGCAGTCAGGGAGAACCTATGTCTGCCCTGACACGTATGGCCATGAACGGCCATAAGAAAGTGACGATTACACCCAATGATTTTATTATTATTTCTGCAACGCCAATTCCGGGCAATGAGAAGTATGTCACACGGGTGGTTAATGAGCTGATGCGCTCCGGTGCAGAGGTGATTTATGAGGCTATGTACGAGGTGCACGTTTCCGGTCATGCCTGTCAGGAGGAGCTGAAGCTGATTCAGGCCCTGACAAGACCGAAATACTTCATTCCGGTGCACGGAGAGTACAAGCATCTGGCAAAGCATGCACAGATTGCCGTTTCTATGGGCATTCCGGAAGAACGGATTGTCATCGGCGAAATCGGCAATGTGATTGAAATGGATGACCAGAGCATCCGTGTGGTATCACAGGTTCCGGCAGGACGTGTCATGGTAGATGGTCTGGGCGTGGGTGATGTTGGTTCTATTGTACTGCGTGACAGAAAGCATCTGGCGCAGGATGGTCTGATTATTGTGGTCATCGGCATTGAGAAAACCAGCAATACAGTGGTATCCGGTCCGGATATTATCTCCAGAGGGTTTGTATATGTACGTGAATCCGAGGTGCTCATGGAAGAAGCACGTCAGGTGCTGCTGCGTGCATTGGATCAATGCAGTGCCCATGATCTGAGAGAATGGGGCACACTGAAAACAAAGCTGCGTGATGTGCTTTCAGAATATATTTACGGAAAAACAAAACGCAGTCCGATGATTTTGCCGATTATTATGGAGGTTTAAGCCGGTCGGACGTATGCTTGGAGGAAGAATATCATGAAACGGAATCAAGCTGTCATCTTTTTACTGTCCGCAGGATTGCTGCTGCTGAGTGTGGGAATTCCTGTTGCTGTGCAGCTGCTGACAGACAGATGGCGACTATCCCCCTTTCTGTATCTGCCTGCGCTGATTTTGTGCGTGTGGATGCTCGTACTTGGGGTGCTGATGCAGAAAAAAATTTCTTCCTGCCAGCTTTTGGGCAAGGATGGGCAGGAGGTTGTCTGTTCATCCCTGCAAAAGCTGTCTGTGCCGGTGGTGCTGACAGAAGAGGATGGTACGATTTTCTGGTATAATGACCGTTTTCGCATGCAGTTCCTGCAAGGGAAAAGCCGGAAGGTGACGTTTCAGGAGCTGCTGTGTATGAATGTCAATACACTGATGGACGGACATGATATGATGCTGGAGCATCAGGGGCACAATTACCGTGTGCACAGCGAGGTGCATTGTGTACAGGAACTGAAAATGCATGCGGTGCAGTTTGTAGAGATTACCGATCTGGTACGGCTGCAAAATGAGTTCCGGGAATCCCGTCCCTGCGTCATGCTGATGGTCATTGACGGCTATGATGATGTGATGCAGTATGCCAAGGAAAGTGAAAAAGCACAGGTTTCTGCGGAGGTGGAGCTGCTGCTGGAACGGTTTATGTCCGGTACAAAAGGTATTGTCCGGAAAATCGACCACGATCAGTTCTATGCAGTCATGGAAACACGTTATTTGTATGAGGCCATGAATCAGCGTTTTCCCATTCTGGATGATGCCCGTAAGATTTGTGTCAGCGGAAGAATCCGTGTGACCTTTTCCATCGGTGTGGGAATTGGAGGGGAGTCGCTGGAGGAGAGTGAGCGGATTGCAAGACAGTCCCTGGATATGGCTCTGGGACGAGGCGGCGATCAGGCTGCTGTAAAAATGGAAAATGGCTTTAACTTTTACGGCGGTGCTTCTAAGGGCGTGGAAAAGCGTTCCAAGGCAATGATTCGCTCTATGGCACTGGCACTTCAGGAGATGATTGAGCGTGCAGAGCATGTTTATATTATGGGACATCGGTTCGGAGATCTGGATGCTATCGGCTCTGCCTGTGGAATGGCAGGTGCCATTCAGCTGATGCATAAGCCGGCTTCCATCGTGGTTCGTCAGCAAAGCTGTCTGGCAGGAAAGCTCATTGAACAGCTGAAAGCCTGCAAGACACCGCCCCGATTTATAGAGCCGGAAGCGGCTGTTGAACAGGCGGATAATCAATCCCTGCTGATTGTAGTGGATACACATAACAAGGACATTCTGGAAAGCTTTGAGCTGTATCAGCGTATACAGAATGTGGTGGTCATTGACCATCACCGGAAAAATGTCAATTATATCGAAAATGCAGCACTGTTTCATCATGAGCCGTATGCATCTTCCGCATCGGAAATGGTGACAGAGCTTTTGCAATATTTCCGTCTGGATAAGGATATTCCGGCTGATTATGCGGATGCACTGCTTGCAGGCATTATGCTGGATACCAAAAATTTTGTTATGCGCACAGGGGTGCGTACCTTTGAGGCTGCGGCTTATCTGCGGCGCATTGGTGCGGATACCATTCAGGTAAAGACCCTGTTTTCTGATACCATTTCCATGTATCAGATGCGTTCGCAGATTGTGGCACATGCGGAAATTTTCCGGAACAATGCCATCTCTGCCGTAAAACTGCAAAGTGATTCCAGCCGGCTGCTGGCTGCTCAGGCGGCGGACGAGCTGCTGAGTATTCAGGGTGTACAGGCATCCTTTGTTCTGTATCTGGACGGCAGCGGTACCAGTGTTTCTGCACGTTCTCTGGGACAGGTGAATGTACAGCTGATTATGGAGGCATTGGGCGGCGGCGGTCATCAGACCATGGCGGCGGCACAGCTTCCGTCATCTACATTACAGGAAACAAAAGAACGGCTTTTACAGGTTCTGGATGCCTATGCGCTGGAATATGGAAGCCACAATGAATCATAGAAAGGAAGCATACAATGAAGGTTATTTTTTTACAGGATGTGAAAGGCTCCGGCAAAAAGGGCGAGGTCAAGAATGTAGCAGACGGCTATGCACGGAATATGCTGCTGCCCAAGGGGCTGGCTGTAGAGGCAAATGCAAAGAACCTGTCGGAACTGGCAGGAAAGAATGCTGCTGTGGCACACAAGATTGATATGGAAAAGCAGCAGGCTGCTGAAATTGCCGCTGCCATTGACGGTAAGACGGTAAAGACGGTTGCCAAGGCAGGTACAGGCGGTCGTCTGTTCGGCGCAGTGACGGCTCAGCAGGTGGCAGAGTGCATTGCTGCACAGTATGGCTGCAAAATTGATAAGAAAAAAATTTCTCTCAAGACAGAGATTAAGAATTTCGGTACTTATGAAGCAGAAATCCGGCTGTATGCAGGAATTACTGCAAAGGTAACCATTGCGGTTTCTGAAGCCTGAGTACCTGTATGGGCGGACGTTGTTCGCCCGTATTTTTATTCCTGCACCGGTGCAGGAGATTTTTGAACAGGAGGTGTTTTCATTGCCGCAGAATCCATTTGAACTGACGGATGTCAATACAGAGCTGCCATTCAGTCTGGAGGCAGAACAAACGATTCTGGGTGCTGTGCTCACAGAGCCAAGTGTGCTGTCTGTTGTTCTGGAAAAAATCAAGCCTGACAGCTTCTTTCATGAGCAGCATAAAGCGTTGTTTCAGATTATTGTACAAATGTTTACCTCCGGCGAAAAGGCGGATGTCATTACGGTACTGAATGCAGCCATGCAGCAGCATTTGTTTGATACCACACAGGAGGGCAGAGCTTATCTGGCTGCACTGATTAATATGGTGCCCTCCGTTGCCAATATCGAAAGTTATTGCGATATTGTTGCAGAAAAATATTATCTGCGCAGTCTGGCATTTGCCGCACGCAGCATTCTTCAGGATGTACAAAGCGGTGAGGCAGATGCACAGGTGCTCCTTGACAGTGCAGAGCAGCGGATTTTTGATATTCGTCAGGGACGCTCCATTCAGGGATTGGTTAAAATCGGGGATGCTATCTGCGAGGCATATGACCGGATCGGAAAAATTGCAGGTCCGGATAAGGAAAAATATCTGGGGGCACGTACCGGCTATAAGTATCTGGATACGGTTACATCCGGTCTGAATAAGTCCGATCTGATTCTGATTGCAGCACGTCCCGGTATGGGAAAAACCTCCTTTGCGCTGAACATTGCGACCAACGTTGCACGGCGGGGGGATAAGGAGGTGGCGATTTTCTCTCTTGAAATGTCGAAGGAGCAGCTCGCTACCCGTATGCTGTCTACAGAAGCACTGGTGGATTCCCACAAGCTGCGCAGCGGCTTTCTGACCAGTGAGGATTGGGTGCGTCTGGCAACCAGTGCCGGCGTGCTCAGCGGTCTGCCCATGTATTTTGATGATACGGCAGGCGTTACAGTCCAGCAGATCAAGGCAAAGCTCCGCCGGATGAAAAATCTCGGACTGGTGGTCATTGACTATCTTCAGCTTATGACCTCCACGCTGAAAACAGATAATCGGGTGCTTGTGATTTCCGAAATTACCCGTCAGCTGAAAATTATGGCGAAGGAACTGGATATTCCGGTCATTCTGCTTTCACAGCTGTCCCGTGGTCCGGAAAGCCGAAATGATAAGCGGCCCATGCTGTCTGACCTGCGTGAATCCGGCTCCATTGAGCAGGATGCAGATATCGTCATGTTCCTGTACAGAGATGCCTATTATAATAAGGATAGTGATACGCCGAATCTTTCGGAGTGTATCATTGCCAAAAATCGTCACGGTGAAACCGGTACGGTCAATCTGGTATGGGATGGTCAGTTTACACGTTTCAGTGATGCGGAGATGCGCAATGAAAGCTGAGCCTCAGGAATCGCTCTTTGTGCAGCGCATGAAGCAGTTTATCACAGAGGAACAGCTATTGCCCATGGGCAGCAGCGTCTGCTGTGCACTTTCCGGCGGAGCAGACAGCGTTGCATTGCTGTTGGGGCTGCTGGAGCTGCGTGAGCCTCTTGCTTTAACCGTGACGGCGGTTCACATCAATCATCATCTGCGGGGAGCAGAGAGTGACAGAGATGAGCTGTTTTGCCGGGATTTGTGCCAAAGACTGGATGTACCGCTGCATGTGCGGCACTGTGATATATCCGCTTATCAGAAAAAACATGGCGGCTCTGTGGAGACAGCTGCACGGGCATGCAGATATGCGCTGTTTTCCAAGGAAGACGGATGGATTGCAACGGCACATACAGCGTCCGATCATCTGGAAACCATCATACAGCGGCTGGTGCGGGGTACCGGACTGCATGGGCTGACGGGTATTCCGGTGCATCGTGACCGGTTGATCCGGCCGCTGCTGTTTGCCTCCCGACAGGAGGTGGAAGCCTTCTTGCAGGCATGCGGTCAGTCTTATGTGACGGACAGCACCAACCAATCGGATGCCTATACACGCAATTGGATTCGTCATAAAATTGTGCCGCTGCTTCAGGAGCTGAATCCCTCGGTGGAAAAGACGGCTCTGCAAATGAGCCATACCCTTCGGAGGGATGATCTTTATTTTCAGGAGGAGACATCCCGTTTCTTTCACGCACATTTTCGGGCACCCTCCGGTCTGGAACGGATTTCCTGTATCCCGGAGGCGGTGCTTGTCCGGTGTCTGACCATGCTTCTGGAGCAGAATGCCATTTCTTATGATGCCAAAATGCTGCAACGAATGATGCAGATTGTCCTCACCGGCGGCAGATGTCATCTTTCCGGTATTTATGACTGCCTTGTGTCAAGAGATGAATTGATGCTTGTAAAACGGCATCCGGAGCCGCAGAAGATGCGTGTCATGCAGCTGAAATTGGGCAGGCAGACCCTGTTTGCAGGCTTTTCTGTACAAGCCATGGTGATTCATGGAAAAAAAGATGCAAAAGATTTCATTGTTGACAGAAAATTCACAAATTGTTTGTTAGATTATGATAAAATAAAAGGGAATGTCATACTGCGCAGCCGCAAGCCGGGGGATCGGATGCAGCTTGCCGGACGTGACTTTACCATATCTATAAAAAAACGTATACAAGAGGAAATTCCGCTGCACAGACGTGGGAACCTGCATTTCCTTGAGGATGAAGCGGGCACGATTTTTGCTGAGGGGATTGGCATTGCAGAACGTGTGAAGCCTGAGGCGGATGAGACAGAAAATCTGTTGGTCGTGACCGTTTATCCGGATGACCAATGGTCGGATGAAGAAAAAAATCCTCTTGATGAGAAAAGGAGTGAATGATTTGACACCAAAAAAGAATCGTGGAATCGGTGCCTATCTGCTTGTGGCAGCACTTTTGATTCTGGCACTTATTTTTATGATTCCGAATTTCGGAAAACCCAGTCAGAATGTAGAATATTCAAAGGTGCTCTCCTACTTTGATGAATATCAGGTAAAGGAGTATACGCTGGACTTGGGCGATGGTGAACTGATGCTGGTACTGGAGGACGGTACAAGGATGACGTATGAAGTTCCCAGTGTGAATCAGTTTGTAAAGGATATTGAGGATTATCGCAAAGAATATAACGAAAAGAATCCGGATGCACCGCTGAAGATGGATTATTACAGAGCAACGGATTCTTCATGGCTGCTGTCATTGATTCCCACGCTGCTGATTCTGGTGATGGGCGTAATTCTGTTTGTTGTAATGATGCGTCAGGCAGGGGGCGGCAACAAGTTCTCTACGTTTGGAAAGGCAAATATCCGCAATCAGGCGAATACACGAACGGCTACATTCAAGGATGTTGCAGGTGCGGATGAGGAAAAGCATGAGCTGGAGGAAATTGTGGATTTCCTGAAAAACCCCAAGAAATATACAGAGATTGGCGCACGGATTCCCAAGGGCGTATTGCTGATGGGCCCCCCCGGTACGGGTAAGACCCTGCTTGCAAGAGCCGTTGCTGGTGAAGCCGGATGCCCGTTCTTCTCCATTTCCGGTTCGGATTTTGTGGAGATGTTCGTGGGTGTAGGTGCATCCCGTGTCCGTGATCTGTTTGAACAGGCGAAGAAGAACAGTCCATCCATTATCTTTATTGATGAGATTGATGCAGTGGGCAGACATCGTGGCGCCGGATTGGGCGGCGGTCATGATGAGCGTGAGCAGACCCTGAACCAGCTGCTTGTGGAAATGGATGGTTTTACCGGCAAAGATAATGTAATTGTCATTGCAGCAACCAACCGCCGTGATATTTTGGATCCTGCGCTGCTGCGTCCCGGCCGTTTTGACCGTCAGATTGTGGTGGGCTATCCGGATGTTACCGGCCGTGAAGCGATCCTGAAGGTGCATACAAAGAATAAGCCGCTGGCGGCTGATGTGGAGCTGAGCACCATTGCCAAATCCACCGTTGGTTTTACCGGTGCAGATCTGGAGAATCTGGTCAATGAGGCATCGCTGCTTGCTGCACGGAAAAATAAAAAGGCCATTACCATGGATGAAATTCAGGAGGCAACCATTAAGGTAATTGCCGGCCCTGAGAAGAAATCCCATCGTGTAACGGAAAAGGAAAAGCGGCTGACAGCCTATCATGAAGCGGGTCATGCAGTATGTACCTACTATTGCGATCATCAGGATCGTGTACAGCAGGTATCCATTATTCCCCGTGGAATGGCAGGCGGCTATACCATGTCCCTTCCGGAAGCGGATAAGTCCTTTGTCTGCAAGAAGGAGATGGAGGAAGATATCATCACGCTGTTGGGCGGCCGTGCGGCAGAGTTTCTGATTCTGGATGATATTTCGACAGGTGCCTCTAATGATATTGAGCGTGCAACGGGAACTGCACGGAAGATGGTTACACGTTATGGTTTCAGTGAGAAGCTGGGTCCCATGGTATACGGAAATGACCACAATGAGGTCTTTCTGGGGAAGGATCTGGGTTCCTCCCGTGATTATTCTGAACGTGTTGCAGCAGATATTGATGCTGAGGTGCGGAAGCTGATTGAAACGGGTTATGCGAAGGCATTGGAAATTCTTCGTGCGCATGAAGATCAGCTGCATTTGCTGGCAAAGTATCTGATTCTGCATGAGAAGATTGATCGGGATGAATTTGAGAAGCTGATGCAGGGAGAGCTTCCGGCATCTGCTTTTGAGGAAGTGCAGCCGGCGCAGGCTGAGGAAACAGAAAAATAAAAGAAAGGCTGCCGTTTTTTATGCGGCAGCCTTTTTGGTATAGAAGTTTTTGGTCAAGTCTTGTTTGATTAGGATGTAATGGAACCAAGTGCAATTCAGGCTCTCCTTTTAAGGAGAGCTGGCTTGCCAAAGGCAAGACTGAGAGGTTCTTATTCGTTGTAAACGTTCCACCGGAACGTTTACAAGATATAGCTTATGCCATCGCTGAAACAAGGAGGGGCGGTCTTGTTCGCCCCTCCTCGAAATGCTGTCGCATTTC
>JBJERF010000035.1:0-1539 GCA_051882115.1 Ruminococcus sp.
GGATTCCAGATATCATGCATATTTATCACCCTCTTATTGCAGCATAAAATCGAAGTTTTTTTGCTACAATTGCCCGATATGCAGGAAGCAAATCTTTGATTTGCGTATCTGCAAGGGCATATAATAAAAGCTCTGAATTTATTATATCATATCCCTAAGCACTTCTGCAATATCTCCACCTATACAAATGGATTTCTTTTCGAGTTCTTCCGGACAAAACGCTTCTCCGGAATTAATGCAGCAATAAACCGATTTCGGATTCTTCGCAGTCATCTGCCAGAACGGATACTTGATGATAACCGGAGTGTTGAACCCTACTCCAAGTTCCAAAAACAGCATATGCATCCCCTCGTGACGGCGTATAAAATCAACGTATCGTTCACTTGCCTTGTACCACCCCTCGTCCTGGACAAATTTATCATCTGCACGCAGATTCATAGTCATAGGCTTACCGCATTCCAGACACTTCGGAATCAGTTCAGACGGAATACGCATACTTTTCTGTTCACTGTACATTCTTCTGATAATTCCTTCGTTGTCAAAGGTTTTCTGACAGCAAGGCTCTGAGCATTGAAAAAGTCCGTAATCGCCCTGCGTATAGAAAAGCCTTTGCTTATCAAATCCTGCTTTCTGAAACTGGTGATCCACATTTGTGGTCAACACAAAATAATCTTTATCCTTTACAAGTTCAAATAACCTTTGATATGTTCCGTTATCCACATCCATATAGCGATTGATGTAAATGTATCTTGACCAGTACGCCCAGTGTTCTTCCAAGCTTTCAAAGGGATAAAATCCGCCGGAATACATATCGCTGAAACCGTATTTCTGGATAAAATCTGAAAAATATTTCTCAAAACGTTCTCCGCTGTAAGTGAATCCTGCCGCTGTGGAAAGCCCTGCACCTGCACCGATAACAATTGCATCAGCGGATTCGATTTCTTGTTTCATACGTCTGACATTATCTGAGTAGTCTGCTGTAAATTTCATAATCTTTCTCTGTGAAAACATTGAATATCACCTCTATGTTATGGCTCTTACGGAATGTTCTGACTGTATCAACCGCAATTTTTGATGCCTCGTTCTGCGGAAAGCCGAACACGCCCGTTGAAATACAGCAGAATGCAATGCTTTTTATGTCATTCTGTACAGCCAGTTCAAGACAGGAATAGTAGCAGCTTTGAAGCAATTCGCAATGCTCATGGGTAAGCCGTCCCTGCACAATCGGTCCCACGGTGTGTATTACATAATCGCATGGTAAATTGTATGCAGGCGTGATTTTAGCATTTCCGGTAGGTTCTTCATGTCCTTGCGCCTTCATAAGCTGAGCGCAGTTGTAACGCAGACGAACACCGGCAAACGTGTGAATACAATTGTCGATACAGCTGTGACATGGCTGCCAGCAGCCTGTCATTCCGGAATTGGCAGCGTTGACAATAGCACCGCATTTCAGCGTGGTAATATCTCCTTTCCAGAGATAAATACCGTTCTCCACCGGCTGTAAATCTGCAATATCCGTAATGCCCTTACCTGCCGTCA
>JBJERF010000036.1:0-1537 GCA_051882115.1 Ruminococcus sp.
GGAGATTGCACGCAGAACCTACCGCACCAAGGGAACGGTTTCACTGATGTTGTCACGCCTGGAGGCTGATGGGTTTCTGGAACAAAAGGTGAATCCCAGCAATCAGCGGGAAAGGAATCTGTACCTGACGCCAAAGGGTCAGTTTGTTTGCGAACAGCACGCGGCCTATGACCGCAGGGTGACAATTGATTACCTGTCCGAGGTTGCAAAGCATTGTACACCTGAGGAAATCGAGGGATACTACAAAGTAACGGATTACCGAACAGCGTACTTTGAAAAAGAACTGGAAGCGCAGAAAAAGGCTTACGCCGAGTATAAGAAACTGCATGCAGAAAAAAAGTGATCCTGCCTGCTTAGCCGGCATTGGGACAGTTCCTTTTATTTACTAAGAAATTTATTAGCAGCTTAACATTTGACGAGCATATTGCTATTGAGAAGATACTCCCTTATACTAAGCGCAGCGATCTGGCGGTGATGCTGGTCTTAGAAAAGGAGTATGGCGTATGGTCTTGGTAAAACTGGCGATGATTTTCCTGGCAATTATTTTGCTGCTGGCACTGAAACGCCCATTATGGCAAGCGCTTTTGGGAGGATTGGCGGCTACGGTGCTGCTGTACGGAATCGCACCGTTGAATATTGTAAAGCTGACCGGAAAGGTGATTACCGGATGGTCATCCCTTCAGGTGCTGATTTGTCTGTATCTAATTACATTTTTGCAGCGTATTCTGGAATCCCGTGGTCAGATTCGGCTGGCACAGGAGGACTTGAACCGCCTGTTTCACAACCGCCGCATCAACATTATTGGCGCCTGCCTGTTTATCGGCCTGCTTCCCTCTGCGGCATCTATGCTTCTGTGTGCGGAGCTTGTGAAAAATGCGACAGACGGTTATCTGGATTCCAGAGAGCAGGCATTTGTTTCCAGCTGGTTCCGCCATATCCCGGAAAGCTGTCTGCCAACTTATACCGCAGTTTTGCTGATGCTCAATCTTTCCGGTGTTGAGACTGCAAAATTCATGGTCGGCATGATTGTACCGGCTCTTTTCCTGGGTTGTATGGGCTATTTTATATACCTGCGCCGGGTGCCTACAACCGTGGATACACCGGCGGGTACAAACCGGCTGGCAGACTTAGGGCATCTATTCTGCCATCTGTGGTCTCTGATTCTCATTCTTGTGTTGATTCTCTGCTTCCATTTTCAGGTTGTTACGGCGGTTCTGGTTTCCATTGTTCTGAGCTTTTTTATCTACCATGTTTCGGCAGAAGAGTTCAAAAAGTATGTATTTTCTGCTTTTGAAAAAAAGATGATAGGGAATACATTCCTCGTTCTGGTTCTCAAGGAATTTCTCTCATTCACAGGGATTTTGCCCCAGCTGCCGGCTATTCTGGCAAAGCTGCCGCTGCCCACTTATTTGATTTTTGGATTGCTGTTCTTCCTTGCGACCATCATCAGCGGCTCCACTGCCGCCATTGCAATGGGGACTCCGCTGGCGTTTGCGGCAATTCCGGGTGGCGCACCGCTGATGATTTACCTGATGTG
>JBJERF010000037.1:0-6597 GCA_051882115.1 Ruminococcus sp.
TCCAGCGGCACGCTGGTTTCGCCGTCTGCGGACGGCGACAAGGGGCTTTGCCCCTTGACCCCACAAGCCTTTTGAGAAAGGCTTGACCGAAAACTTTTATAATTGCTCTCCCCCCCCTCCCTTGTGGGAGGGGGCTGATGCTTTCCTGTTTTAGGTAACCGAAACGGGGGTGGGGTAAACGATCCAGCGGCACGCTGGTCCCCCTCCCTTGTGGGAGGGGGTTGATGCCTTTTTATTTTCAGTAACGTTCAAGGGGGTGGGGTAAACGGTCCAGCGGTACGCTGGCGCTGGCACTGATGGCTTTGTACATCTCCGGACGACGATCACGGAATAATCCCCAGCTCATCCTCGCTTCCCGCAGCTCATCCAGATCAAATGAATCAATAATAATCCCGGAATAATCTCTGGATGCCTGCTGCAAAATGGCTCCCGTGTTGTCTGTTATAAACGAGGAACCATAAAACGTCAGACTCGATTCCTGAAACTGATTCTCTGTACACGGAATTACCGTTTCTGTGCCAATGCGGTTCGCTGCTATAACCGGAATCAGATTCGCTGCTGCATGCCCCTGCATGCACCGCTGCCAATGCGGCATGCTGTCTACCTCTAAAATCGGCTCCGAACCAATGGCTGTAGGATACAAAAGCAGCTCCGCTCCCATCAGTGCCATGCTCCGTGCTGTCTCCGGAAACCACTGATCCCAACAAATCCCTACACCAATACAGCCGCAGCGTGTATGCCATACCTTGAAGCCCGTATCACCCGGCGTGAAGTAAAACTTCTCCTGATAAAAATGATCGTCCGGAATGTGCGTTTTCCGGTAAATCCCCAGAACAGAACCGTCTGCATCAATCATGGCGATGCTATTAAACGTATTGTTGACGCTCCGTTCATAAAAACTGATGGGCAGTACAACCTCCAGTTCCTGCGCTATCTTCCGGAAATGCTGAACCGCCGCATTTTCCTGCACAGTTTCTGCAAACTGATAATATCCGTACTGACGCTCCTGACAAAAATAAGGACGCTCAAACAGCTCCGGCAGCAGAATGATATCTGCCCCCTCTGCGGCTGCCTGACGTACCAGCCGCTCCGCTGTCTGAATGTTTTCATAAACCTCCGGAGAACATGCCATCTGAACGGCTGCTACCGTTGTATTTCTCATAACACTCCACTCCTTTATCATACAATTTGCTGGGTGATACAGTGAATATTGCCCCCTCCGATGAGAATATCCCGTGCAGGAATTCCGCAGATCTCACGCTCCGGAAAGCATTCTCCCAGAATGCGCAGGGCGGTTTTATCCATGGGATCATCAAACTGAGGCACCAGTACCGCACCGTTTGCAATATAAAAATTTACATAGGATGCAGCCAGCCGTTCCCCGGGGGTGCGGGTCGGCTCTCCGTCCCATAAGTCCAGTCCTGCACATTCTGCTTCCGTCATGCACACAGGTTTTTCCGGTATGGGCAGCAGACGGATTTTCAGCTTTCTGCCCTTTGCATCGGTCGCTTCTTCCAGTACATCCAGACAGGCTCTGGACAACGGATACTGAGGATCTTCCGGATGATCTGTCCACGCAAGCACCACCTCTCCGGGGGCGGTGAACGCACAGATGTTGTCTACATGTTCATTGGTTTCATCGTGGTAAATCCCTCTCGGCAGCCAGATGACCTTTTCTGCCCCCAGATAGTCACAGAGCTTCTGTTCAATTTCATGTTGGGTCATATGAGGATTGCGCCCCTTGCTTAAAAGACAGGCTGCCGTTGTCAGAAGCGTTCCCTCTCCGTCGCTGTGGATGCTGCCCCCCTCTAAAATGAAATCCCGGCAATTGTACACATCTGTATGCAGCAGGTCGCAGATCTTCCGTGCGGCATGGTTGTCATTGTCCCATGGGAAATAAAGTCCGTCATAAAGTCCGCCCCATGCATTGAAGCCCCAGTCGATGCCCCGTACCACACCGGCTGCATTGCGTACAAACGTAGGCGCAATATCCCTTGCCCATGCATCATCCGTGGTGCATTCTGCAAGGCGTACCCGGGATGGAAGCATGGCACGGGCGGTTTCATATTGCTTGGCACTGACCAGCATGGTCAGCGGCTCACTGCGGGAAATGATTTCTGCAATCTGCACAAATGCTTTCCGTGCGGCATAGGCACCGTAATGCCAGGAATCTGTACGCTCCGGCCAGATCATGATACAGCCGCTGTGGGAAGAAAATTCTGCCGGCATGAAAAAGCCGTCCTCTTTCGGGATGGTATGTAAAATCTGCATGGTACTTGCTCCTTTTTTATTTCACAGGGGTGTAGTCCTCATCACCAGAGGCTCTTTGCAGGGCTTCTATGACCCCGTCTGTTTTCCATTCATAGGTCGTGCGGTCAAATTCTGAGCCGTTGTCCCAGAGAAAGGCTGCCATTCCGGCATCACGGCAGGTTTTTACCACCATCTCATAAAAGAAAATGCGGCTTTCTGCTTCACGGTCAGCGGTCACACCGTATTCCCCTACGATTACCGGTACGCCTTTGTCTACATACTGCTCTTTCATCCTGCCAAAGAGATTCTCCATTTTGCGGATATCCGTCTGGCTCCCCCATGCGGACTGCTGCTGGGCAATACAGAATTCATAGGGCGTATAGTAATGCACCGACAGAATACAGCGGCTGGCAGGATCCTCCGGCATTTCATAACGGTCATTGCAGGTCGCCTGTATATCCGTCCAGTAGCCTGCAATCAGCAGGTGACGGGTTGCATTGTTGCCGCCGCTGCTGCGGACGGTATCCACGAAGCTCTGATTGAGAATATTCAGCATGGTATAGGCAAGCTCTTCGGATGTGCGGTCAAAGCCTACCTCATTCATGGATTCGAAAATCAGATGGTGGTCATAATCTTTGAAATGCTCCGCAATCTGTTCCCACATGGCGGCAAAGCGTTCCTGTACAGCGGCAAATCCATCGTAGTCTGTCCGGATCCATGCGCCGAACTGTGGATCGCCTCCCCCATCGTGATGCAGGTTGATGATGACATACATATCCTCTGACAGGGCGTAGTCCACCACCTCCTGTACTCGTGACATCCATGCGCCATCAATGCTCCAGCTGCCGTCCTCGCTCACATGATCCCGCCATGTGACGGGAATGCGTACAGCATTGACGCCGTCCTCTTTCAAGGCAGTGAACAGCTCCTGTGTTGCCATGGGGTTGCCCCAGAGGGTTTCATCTACGGCTTCTCCCTCGGCAGGTGCTTCATTAACACGTCCGTCTCCGTCACGATCCGCTGCACACACATCCAGTGTATCCCCCAGATTCCAGCCGATCCGCATGTCCTCTACCACCTGCTGGGAAGTCATGTCCTTTGGATCAGAGGGGGTGCTGTTCCGGCTGGTGCATCCCATAAAAAGGCTGCATGTCATACATCCACTGAGCATGAGTGCGCTGATTTTTGCTTTCTTCATTTATGTCCTCCTTTCTGCTGCTGTGCTTACACTCTTATTATACAAATGAAAAGAAATCTTGTCAACCAGCGTACCGCCCAGCGTACCGCTGGACCGTCTACCCCACCCCCCTTGAATGTCACTGAAAACACGAAGGCATCAACCCCCTCCCACAAGGGAGGGGGGAGAACAATTATAAAAGCTTTTTCGGTGCAGCAGTTTTCTCGAAAAATGCTGCTGGGGTCAAGGGGCAAAGCCCCTTGTCGCCGTCCGCAGACGGCGAAACTCCCTGCGCCATCCTTCTGGCGCGCGGGGAAAGGGGTGAAAAAATGCGACAGCATTTTTGAGGGGAAGCGGACAAGACCGCTTCCCCTTGTTCCATGGATGAAGCAAAGTACATCTTGCAAACGTTCCAGTGGAACGTTTGCAACGAAAAAATCCTTCAGTTGATGACATTGCACACAAGGGAGCAGGGCAAATAAAATCGCTTCCTTCGAACCCGTTTCTGAGAAAATAAATGCCGCCATGCTCTTTTTTACTGCTGTTCCAGCATTTCCAGCATGCGTTCCTCAATACGTGCACGGTTGATTTCTGTCAGTCGGGTATAAAGCTGCTCCATCTGGCTGACTTTCGTTCTGGACGGCTCGTTCTTCTGATTGGTTCGCCCTGCAAGATAGTCAAGAGAAACATGATAATAATCCGCAAGCAGAATTGCTTTTTCAAAGGGCAGGTCGGTTTCTCCCCGTTCATATTTTCCATAGTGATTTACAGATACACCAATAATGGCTGCCACTTCCCTTTGCGTCAGATCAGCATCTTCTTTTAAATCCTTTAATCTTTGGTAAAAAGGCATAAAATCTATCTCCTATAATTGTAATTTGTTACAATTCTATCATATAGAATGGATACTTACTTGACTTTCTATTCTTTAGATGATATAATATAGAAAAATCTATTCTATAGAATAGATTAAAAGATACGATGCAGAATTTCCCGATTGTGCATGTTGCTTTTCATGCATAGCACCTGTTACCTATATGCTGACAATTTGCATCTGACTGCAAATGCATCCTTCTCCTATTTGCGCCCGCTGCAATTTTGTCATTCCCCCGAAGATGCCGCTTCGGGGGATTTTTGCTGATTTTAAAAAATCTGCCGAATATTTTGGAAAAAGCTGCAAAATCCAGTTCCATTCCAAAAAATTCAAGCCATTGTTACAGAAAAACAGCAGTTTCTACTTGACAAAACCCGCAAAATGGGGTATCATTGTTCTAATAATATAATATTTGAAAAGGCGCACGTGTATCGTGTGTGTTCAGCGGTAAGAACTGTTTCAGTATTTTCATACTGTACAGTTTTATTTATACTCCCTTACCCGCTGCGGCATGCACCATGCGATACGTCATGTATGATGGAGGGCGATAATATGGTAACAGAAATGTGTTCTGACAAGTTCGGCAAACAGGGGCTGACATTTGATGATGTTCTGCTGATCCCAGGTGCATCCGATGTAACGCCGAATATGATCGATCTGCATACAACATTGGTCAAGGGCGTTGTACTCAATACGCCGATTATGACCGCTGCAATGGATACCGTTACGGAAGCCAAAATGGCTATTGCCATTGCTCGTGAGGGCGGTATCGGTATCATCCATAAGAATATGACCATTGAACAGCAGGCAGATGAGGTTGATAAGGTGAAACGTTCTGAAAATGGTGTCATTGCCAATCCCTTCTCCCTCACGGAAGACCATGTTGTTGCCGATGCAGATGCTCTGATGGGCAAGTATAAAATTTCCGGTGTCCCCATTGTGGATAAAACCGGCAAGCTCGTGGGCATCATCACAAACCGTGATATGCGTTTCCTGAGTGACTTTCATCAGAAAATCGGCGATGTCATGACCAAGGAAAACCTGATTACTGCTCCTGTAGGCACAACTATGGACGAAGCCCAGGCTATCCTGCGTCAGCACAAAATCGAAAAGCTGCCTCTGGTGGATGAGAACGGATACCTCAAGGGTCTGATTACGATTAAGGATATTGAAAAATCTGTACAGTATCCCAATTCTGCTCGTGATTCCAAGGGCAGACTTCTCTGCGGTGCCGCAATTGGTATTACTGGCGATGTTCTGGAACGTGCCGGTGCCCTGATTGAAGCTCAGGTGGATGTGCTGGTCCTTGACTCTGCTCATGGTCACAGCAAAAATATTATGACAACACTGAAAAAGGTTAAGGAAGCATATCCCAATACACCTGTTATCGCAGGGAATATTGCAACGGCTGAGGCTGCTGAGGATCTCATTGCTGCCGGTGCAGACGCTGTAAAGGTGGGTATCGGTCCGGGTTCCATCTGTACCACTCGTGTGGTTGCTGGTATTGGTGTTCCCCAGATTACCGCTGTTTATGATGTGGCAAAGGTCGCTCAGAAGTATGGCATTCCCGTAATTGCAGACGGCGGTATCAAGTATTCCGGCGATATTGTAAAGGCTCTTGCTGCTGGTGCCAATGTGGTTATGCTGGGCAGTCTGCTGGCTGGCTGTGAGGAATCTCCGGGTGAAACAGAAATTTATCAGGGTCGTCAGTTTAAGGTATACCGTGGTATGGGCAGTCTGGCTGCTATGGCTTGCGGTTCTAAGGATCGTTACTTCCAGGAGGGCGCAAGAAAGCTCGTTCCGGAGGGCGTTGAGGGTCGTGTTCCTTACAAGGGGAGTGTGGCAGACAGTGTATTCCAGCTGATTGGCGGTATTCGCTCCGGTATGGGTTACTGCGGATGTCCTACCATTCAGGATATGCACAGAAAGGCGAAGTTCGTGCAGATTACCAGTGCCGGTCTGATTGAGAGCCATCCTCATGATATTCAGATTACAAAGGAAGCACCGAACTATTCCGCACATATATAAGCATAGAAACGGGCTGCTGCATCCATATCCGGTGCAGCAGCCCGTTTATTATAAAAGTTTTTTTGCGCCGCTTTTTTCTCAAAACCAGCGTACCGCTGGACCGTCTACCCCCCAGCGTGCCGCTGGATCGTTTACCCCACCCCCGTTTCGGTTACCTAAAACAGGAAAGCATCAGCCCCCTCCCACTGGGGAGGGGGGAAAGCAATTATAAAGTATAAAAGTTTTCGGTCAAGCCTTTCTCAAAAGGCTTGTGGGGTCAAGGGGCAAA
>JBJERF010000038.1:0-1528 GCA_051882115.1 Ruminococcus sp.
CGTATGGTTGGGATAATGTTCGCCTTCCACCACACCATCCGTAATACGGCGGGGCTCGGAAACCGAACCTCCTGTCAGAACATCACATACAGAAGGACCTCTGCCATCTTCATTCCAGCCGCCTTCCAGCTGGTGTGCAGCAACTGCGCCGCCCCACAAAAAATTTTCAGGCAATGCCATCTTAATTTCTCCTTTCTGCCGAAAATCCATCCTATTTTACAGTATACAGAGGTTCTCCGACCTTCACTCTGCCGGAAACCCTGACAGGAGTGACAGCAGCATAATCCTCTGCATTGGTAACCAGAATCGGTGTAACCGTTTTAAACTGTCTGCTGATGGCATCCAGATCAAACTTCATCAGAATATCCCCGGCTTTCACCCTGTCACCGGCTTTTACAACCGGATTAAAATATTTACCGCCCAGTGTTACGGTTTCCAGTCCCACATGGATCAGGATTTCACTGCCATCGGGTCCTGACAGACCAATTGCATGTTTTGTTTCAAAAACAGAATCAACAGTACAGTCAACCGGTGCATACAACTTTCCCTCTGCTGGAATCACCGCAATACCCTGTCCCAGCATGCCGCCGGCAAATGTTTCATCCGGTACATCCTTCAGTTCCTTTATTTCTCCGTTTAGAGGTGCATACACTGTAAAACCGGTGCTTTCTGCAGAAGCGGAGGTATCTGCAGCTGAAGACTGGGAAGTCCGGGAATGAGAAATCCGGGGCTGAGAAGTTTTCGGCTGAGGTGCTTCTTCTGCATCTGCCGGATCATCAAAACCTACAATCTGTACAAGGATGAAAGCTACCGCACAGGCAACTACTGTACCGATCAGAACACCTGTAATCGAGCTGGAATAATTTCCTGCGGTTCCAAGCGATTCACAATTTGCAGCAGCAGAACTGTTGTAGATAGCATTCGGAATGGACAGGAAGCCTGACAAACCGGCAAATACAAAGTAACGTGCTTTAAAGAAGGATGCGGTAATCGCACCAGCAGCAGCACCGATACATCCACAGATAAACGGCTTCTTAAAACGTAATGTAATACCGTAAATTGACGGTTCTGTGATACCAAACAGACCGGTTGCTGCAGCAGAACCTGCTGCATTTTTAATTTTACTGCTGCGTGTTTTCCAGAATACACCAAAGCAGGCTGCAGTCTGTGCGCAAACTGCAATACCCTGACAGGGCTGCAGCAGATCATAGCCCAGATTCGCATAGTTTGCAACAGAAATCGGAGTGAAACTCCAGTGAACACCAAATACAACCAGTACCTGCCACAATGCACCCAGAATACCGGAAGCCAGCCAGGGCAGTACTTTATACAGCCAGTTATACGCATTTGCCAGACCATTTGCAAACAGAGTGGAAATGGGCCCGATCACCATAATAGTCAACGGAACCATAATTACGGTGCAGAGGAACGGAGTTGCCAGAGGACGAATCGTATCCGGCAGCTTCGGCTCCAGCCAGTGTTCCAGCTTGCTGAGCACAAATACCATGATGATCGGCGGGATTACTGT
>JBJERF010000039.1:0-1511 GCA_051882115.1 Ruminococcus sp.
ATAAGACGGGAAAAGAAATCTTCTGCAAAAGATAGATCAATCATGACGGATAAATGCAATTGGTGGATACAGTTCTGCGCCGAGGGATATGCTGCCGGTGAAGGCTGCTATGAGGGCACAAAAACCGGGAACTCGGGAGGAATTGTGGAAAAAGAGGCAGCAAAAAGAACTCGTCTGGAATTGTTTATGGATTTCAGCAGAAAACAACTGCGGGACTGCTGTCGGTACCTTCAGATTGAATATGAAGATAGCTGGGATAAAGAAAAGCTTGCCGGGGTTTTGACAGAAGAACTGGGTGAACATCCTGAGTATTATCTGATTGTGCTGGAGCGGGATGGGTTCAGAAGTCTCCTAGAGTTTGCCCGAAAGCCGGCTGGAAAGCTGAAGATTTATGAAGATGATGAGGAGAATATCAGACTGTGGTTTGCCCTGGGTCTGATCGATATTCAGATAGATACACAGGAGCCGGTGGCACGTTTGTCTCTGGCTGCAGATGCGCAGGAAATTCTGGACAGACTGAATGCTTCTGACTGGAGAAAAGAATGCAGGGAAATCAGCGATTCTCTGGAAAAGGCATATGGATGTGTGCAGGCGTATGGTGTGCTTGAAATGGACAGTTTCTATGAGATTTTCAGGAAATGTTTCAAACCGGAAATGGAAAAAGCAGATTTTATGCGTCTGATATACTGGCACTGCAATTATGACAGGTTGTTCCAGACTTTGACTGATATGACTGGGAAAGCATATGCAGCAGCATTTTTTGTGGAACTGGAGTCGTGTTTTTCTTCCATGGCGCGTTATGCAGAGGATATTCCCTATCGTGATTTTGACAGCAGTGTGCTGGCTGACCGGGACAGGGGATTTGATAAGATATATCCCCATTGGGGTGATTTGACAGTATGCGTGTCGGAAATGTCCGGCATGAATGGGAGCGATGCAGCGCGCAGGCTGGAAAAAGGATTCAGGCTGGTAGTGAACGGATGTACCTGTACGGATCTGATTCAGTTTGTGATGGAGATTGCAGAACCGGTATCGATTGTTGAGTGGACGAATCTGTGGTCAATATGCATGGGAGTTGTCCTGGACAGCGGACTTCCCATGCTGAAAGGGCATTCAAGAAACAGTTTTTCCAATGCGACCGGCTGCAGTCTGGAGACGATTCCTGTGATTGATTCAGAACGGATCGCTGATCAGATTACTGCTGATACCCATCTGTATGAACTGCCCTGTTCACTTCAGTACAGTCTGCTTGAAGCAGGCAGCTTACCGGATCTGAATGAAGGAATACAGAAGTTTCGGGAAAAGATGGAAAGAGAAGCAGGATCGGATAATCGGGAACTGCAGTTTATGCTGGGCAGTTTATATCTGCTGGCGGGACAGAAGCAGGAAGCGGAAATGGTGTATAAACATTTGCAGGAACAGCTTCCTTATGCAGATCCCGGCCTTGAAGAAGCTCTGAGAACATTGAATGGAAGCGGTAAAAAATCAGGAAATCGCAGAGGCAGTACAAA
>JBJERF010000040.1:0-6333 GCA_051882115.1 Ruminococcus sp.
GGTGGAGTCATCCAGAATCAGAATCTTCGGCTTCTTCAGCAGTGCCCGTGCAATACACAGCCGCTGCTTCTGTCCGCCGGATACATTCGTTCCGCCCTGTTCGATGTATGTATCATAGCCGTCCGGGAAGGAACGGATGAATTCATCTGCACAGGCAAGCTTGCAGGCATGCGCCATTTCTTCATCTGTGGCATGCTCATTGCCCCAGCGGAGATTTTCCTTGATGGTGCCGGAGAAAAGCACATTCTTTTGCAGCACCATGGCAACCTGCTCCCGGAGCACATCCAGATCATAGCTGCGCACATCCAGCCCCCCTACCTTCAGACTGCCCTCCGTAACATCATACAAACGGGGAATGAGCTGCACCAGAGAGCTTTTTGCACTGCCCGTTCCCCCCAGAATGCCAACGGTTGCCCCTGCCGGAATCTTCAGATTCACATCACGCAGACAGCATTTGTCCATACGCTTTGCATAGCTGAAATGGACATGTTCAAATTCGATGGAGCCATCTGCCACATTCATAACCGGCTGCTCCGGATTGGAAAGGTCGCTTTCCTCATCCAGTATTTCTGCGATACGCTCCGCTGATGCTCTGGACATGATAATCATAACGAATACCATGGACAGCATCATCAGACTGCCCAGAATCTGCATGGCATAGGTCATCATGCTCATCAGCTCACCGGTGGTCATTTCTGTGCCCACAATCAGGCGTGCACCCAGCCAGCTGATGAGCAGAATACATCCGTACATACAAAATTGCATCAGCGGCCCGTTCAGTGTCAGCCGCTTTTCTGCGGTGACAAAATCACTGTAGATTTCTTCTGAGATTTTTCCGAACTTCTCTTTCTCATGATCCTCACGGACAAAAGATTTTACCACACGGATGCCATGCAGATTTTCCTGCACCACATTATTCAGCTTATCATAGGTTCGGAATACTCGTTTGAAGATGGGATGTACTTTCGTCATAATCAGAAAAAGTCCCAGCCCTAGTACAGGCAGAGCTGCCAGAAAAATCAGTGCCAGCTTCCAATTCACCAGAAATGCCATGACCAGTGAAAAAATCAGCATGGTAGGGGTACGCAGTGCCACTCGCACAATCATCTGATAGGCATTCTGGAGATTGGAAACATCCGTTGTCATACGGGTGACAATGCTGGATGCCGAAAAGCGGTCAATGTTGCAGAATGAGTAGGTCTGGACACGATGAAACATGTCATGCCGCAGATTTTTGGCAAAACCTGCTGAGGCAGTTGCGGCATACTTTCCGGCAAGTATGCCGAACAGCAGAGACATGAGCACGAATACAATCAGTGTGCCTCCGATGACCAGAATGGCGTGAAAGTCACCCCCATCGATTCCATCATCAATGAGCTTTGCCATCATCAGCGGAATGATGACCTCCATGATGACTTCCAGTGTGACAAATGCGGGTGCAAGCAGGGATGGTTTTTTATATTCCCGGATGCAGCCCATAAGCTTTCGAATCATTTTCTTTCCTCCGTTTCATTTTTATAGTTTAACTTTCATTATAACATTCTTTTTTGAAAATATGGTGATCATTTCAGGAAACTTTTGGCTGAAAACGCTTTGCAGCCTGTCCTGCTGAGGTATGAGAAGATATAGAAGTTTTTGGAGGGTTTTTCTTAAAATGTTTCCGGAAAACTTCTATATTTTTTTGCGAAACCCCTTGCAAATTGTCCCTATAAATGGTATGATGAATATGAGCTTGTGCTCGGCAGTCTATTTGTAAAAACAACCATAAAGGAGCTTTATTTTTATGAAATACGGTTATTTCGATCTCGCAAATAAGGAATACGTGATTACAAAGCCGGATACCCCTGCACCCTGGTGTAACTACCTGGGTTCTCCGGCATACGGTGCTATCATCTCCAACAATGCCGGCGGCTACAGCTTCGTGCAGTCCGGCGCAAATGGCAGAATCTCCCGCTACCGCTTTAATTCCAATATGGCTCTCCCGGGGCGTTACATCTATATCCGTGATAACGATACCGCTGACTATTGGTCTGCTTCCTGGCAGCCCGTGGGTAAGCCTCTGGATACCTACAAGAGTACCTGCCGCCATGGTACGGCTTACTCTGTGATTTCCGCAGAATATGCCGGCATTACCTCCGATGTCACCTACTATGTTCCCACAGGCGCAACCTACGAAGTATGGCGTGCTGTCGTAAAAAATGATTCTGACAAGGTGAGAAATCTCTCCCTCTTCGGCTTCGTGGAATTCACCAACGATAACAATTATGAGCAGGATCAGGTAAACCTCCAGTATACCCTGTTCATTACACGTACCTCCTTTGAGGGCAATAAGATCCTCCAGCATATCAACGAAAACAGCGGCAAGGATGAATCCGGCTCCAACCACAGAGAACGTTTCTTCGGTATGGTGGGTGCTCCGGTTACCGGCTATAACGGCAATCTGGATCACTTCATCGGTTCTTACCGCACCTACTCCAACCCCATTGCTGTGGAAACCGGCAGATGCGACGGTGAGATGAACTATAATTCCAACGCCTGCGGTGCCCTCCAGACGGAAATCACCCTCCAGCCCGGTGAGTCAAAGGAAATTATCTATGTGCTCGGTCAGAAGGACAATGCACAGGCGGATGCCATCCTGAAATCCTATGAGGAAGCCGGCAAGGTGGATGCTGAGGTAGAGGAACTGAAGAATTACTGGCATGAAAAGCTGGCAAGCTTCTCCGTAGATACCCCGTCTGAAGCATTCAACAACATGATCAATGTGTGGAATGCATACCAGTGCTTCATTACCTTTATCTGGTCCAGAGCCGCTTCCTTCATCTACTGCGGTCTGAGAAACGGTTACGGCTATCGGGATACCGTTCAGGATATTCAGGGTATCATCCATCTGGATCCGGAGATGGCTGCGGACAAAATCCGCTTTATGCTGTCTGCACAGGTGGATAACGGCGGCGGTCTGCCCCTGGTAAAGTTCAACCACAATGCCGGCCATGAAAATACACCCGATGATCCGGAATATGTAAAGGAAACCGGCCATCCGTCCTATCGTGCAGACGATGCCCTGTGGCTGTTCCCCACCATTGCAAAGTATGTGGGCGAAAGCGGCAACACAGCATTCTATGATGAGGTCATTGTCTATGCAAACGGCGGCGAGGCTACGGTTTATGACCATCTGAAAAATGCCATCCGCTTCTCTATGGAACGTCTGGGCGATCATAAGATGCCTGCCGGTCTGCATGCCGACTGGAACGACTGTCTGAGACTGGGCAAGAAGGGTGAATCTACCTTTGTGGCATTCCAGCTGTACTATGCAATGTCCATGATCAAGGAGCTGGCTGAAAAGCGGGGCGATACAGATTATGTGGCATACATCGAAAAGGTACAGGCTGAGCTGGGCGACACGCTGGAACAGTGCTGGGATGAGGATCGTTTCATCCGTGGCATCCGTGAGGATGGCGTCATCGTAGGTGCCAAGAAGGATCCGGAAGCCAATATGTGGCTGAATCCTCAGAGCTGGAGCGTTATCTCCGGTTTTGCATCCAAGGAGCAGGCAGACAAGGCCATGCAGTCCGTTGCAGATATTCTGGATACGCCCTATGGTGCGAAACTCCTGGAACCGCCGTACAGAGAACACTATTTCGATGGTGCGCTGATGCATATTTTCAATCCGGATACCAAGGAAAACGGCGGTATCTTCTCCCAGTCCCAGGGCTGGCTCATTCTGGCAGAATCCCTGCTGGGTCATGGCGATGCTGCATTCCGCTACTTCATGGAAAGCTCACCCGCTGCTATGAATGAAAAGGCTGAAATCCGTGTACTGGAGCCGTATGTACATGGTCAGTTTACGGAATCCACGGCTTCTCCTTATGCAGGACGCAGTCATGTACATTGGCTGACCGGTACGGCTTCCACCGTTATGGTTGGCTGTGTAGAGGGTATCTGCGGTATGCGTCCGGATGCAGAGGGTCTGGTCATCAGCCCGTCTATTCCGGCTGCATGGGACGGCTTCTCCATGAAGAAGAAGTTCCGTGGCAAGATGCTGAATATCACCGTCAAGAATCCGAATCATGTACAGAGCGGTGTTGCATCCATGACGCTCAATGGCAAGGCGGTTGAGGGCAGCAAGGTTCTGGCTGCTGAGCTGGCAGATGTAAACGAAATTGAAGTCGTTCTTGGTTAATAGAAATCCCTCGAAAATCTGCGTACACCAAGATGCTGAACAGGCTTTAAAAAAAGCATGATATCGTCGTTTCTGCGCTGGATGGAAACGACCGAAAATGACCCGGGAAGAATCTGCCTATTCTTTCCGGGTCATATCTTTTTTCCCTGCTGCATTTTCATGCAGGCGTTTTTCTGCTGCACGCAAAAATTTTTTTGGGAAAGTGAGATATTTTGCCTGCCTGAATCGTTATAGGGGTGAAGCGCTTCAAAAAGAAATGCCGAAGGAGATGGACTGAATGAACGAACTGCAATTTCACCAGAAGCTGAAACAATACAAAGACACCGTTTACCGGGTCGCTTATACCTATCTCCGGAACAAGGCAGATGCAGAGGACGTGGCGCAGGAAACATTCCTGAAATTCTTTATGCACAAGGAACCATTCCCGGACGAGGGAATGGAAAAGGCATGGCTCATTCGGGTGACCATCAACGCCTGCCACGATTTGTGCCGTTCGGTGTGGCATAAGAATCGGGCGGAGCTGCCGGACGAGCTGGCGGATACCTTTGCAGAGCCATCAGAAAATGCCCTGTATGCAGCCGTATTCTCTCTGCCGGAGAAGTACCGGATCGTGATTCTGTTGTACTACTATGAGGAATATTCCATCAAGGAAATCGCTCAGATCACCGGACAGAAGCCCTCGACCATTCAGACGCAGCTGGAGCGTGCCCGAAAGAAATTGAAGGCACTATTGGAAAAGAAAGGTGGGTTTTACTATGGACAAACGGCAATACGAACGAATTATGGAACAGATTCGCATGTCGGATGACTGCGAACAGAAGATTCTGGACATGGTACAGAACGGACAGCAGCCTGCACCGGCAAAGCCCCGTGTGACATGGAAAAAGAAAGCTGCCATTGTCTTTGCGGCAGTGATGTGTGTCAGTGTGGTCAGCGTCTGCTCCGTGGCAGCAGCACAGAATGTCGGCTTGCTGCAATGGCTCTTTCCGGAGATGACAGTAGAAGAAGTGCCGGAATCTGCTGTCAGCCTGTATGGTACTATGGAGAATTTCACAGTGACCGGTATGGAGGGAATGACCATTACACCGTCAGCAGTTGTGCATGATGCCAGAACCATTTATCTGATTTTCGATGTGGTGCCGGATGAGGACGTCGATCTGGAAAATATGATGCTGATGGAATATTCGGGGATATCTCAGGATGGGCTTGGGCTGCAATATCCCAAAATCAACGGCGAAATCAGCTGGAAAGAGGACGGTGCACCTTTTGCATTGGCAGAAGGCGGACGTTCGCCCCATCTGATAGCACGGGAGGATGGTTCGTATCAATTTGAATATGAGCTGAAATTCAAGGAACCTTTTGATGCGGATACGCTGGATGTGGAGATCGCTCTGTCGGATGTTACCGATTTGCTGAAAGAACAGGACGGTTATATTGAATCCGGTCAAATGGAATTGCTGGGGACAATCTCAGCAACCCTGCACCTTGGAGCACCGTTGGAAGCTCGTTCGTATACCTTTGAGGAACCCGTGCGTATTGAATCCGTCAGCGGTACAGCCTATCTGGAACAGCTGGGGATTCAAGGGTTTACACTAACTGCATCCGGTACAGGTTTGATTGCTCTGGGTGGAAGTCCCCAAAGTCCTGAATATGCCCTGACGCCGGTGGTTCTGACCCTGACAGACGGCAGTACGCTGTCCGGTATGGTGATAGGTGCTTCGTATTGTTACGATGGCGGAGATTGGGATTTTGAAGTCCGCCTGGAAAAGCCCATTGATCCGGTGAATGTGGTTTCCGTGCAGCTGGGGGACAATACGATTCCTCTCATCTAAATTAAACGAAAGAGGCTGTTGCATGCATGTGCTTGCAACAGCCCCTTTTTATTGTGCTTGATGTTGGAAACGTTCCACCGGAACGTTTGTAATACGTGGCAACCTCTCAGTCTTGCCTTCGGCAAGCCAGCTCTCCTTAAAAGGAGAGCCTATATATACGCTAAATTTAACAAGGCTCGTACCGTCCGCAAGATTTGTCGCTGCGCTCCGCTCTTGCTATCTCGCTGATTCCGCTGCTCACTTTTTTCCATCGCTCAAACAAGGCTTTCTAAATATACATAGCTGGAAACAATACCCTTTTTCTGAGCGGAATCAGCTGTT
>JBJERF010000041.1:0-85803 GCA_051882115.1 Ruminococcus sp.
GAAAGGTAGTTTTGCTATGACATTCAGTTATTTTCCTGGCTGTACGCTGAGAACAAAGGCCAAGGAGCTTGACCGGTATGCCCGCATCAGTGCAGAAGCTCTGGGCTTTACACTGGAAGAGATACCGGACTGGCAGTGCTGCGGCGGTGTCTACCCGATGGCAAAGAACGAAGTTGCAACCAAGCTTTCTTCGATTCGTGCGCTTGCCTCTGCAAGAGATAAGGGTCAGCCGCTGGTAACACTGTGTTCTGCCTGTCACAACGTAATCAAGCAGGTCAATCACGATATGCAGACGGACAGCAATATCGTCATGAAGGCGAATAATTATCTGAAGCTGGAAGAAGCATATCAGGGCGAAACAGAGGTTTTGCATTATCTGGAAGTACTGCGTGACAAGATTGGCTTTGACAAGCTGGCAGCCGCTGTCAAGCAGCCGCTGAACGGCAAAAAAGTTGCGGCTTATTATGGCTGTCTGCTGCTGCGTCCGGGCAATGTAATGCAGATGGATAATCCGGAGAATCCGAAGATTCTGGAAGATTTCATCAAGGCAATCGGCGGCACACCGGTATTGTATCCGCAGAGAAATGAGTGCTGCGGCGGCTATATGACGATGGAGGACAAGTCTGTTGCAGAAAACCGCAGCAGCAAGGTGATGAGCAGCGCAGAAGAAAACGGTGCAGAAATGGTCATCACAGCATGTCCGCTGTGTCTGTACAATCTCAAAAAGAACAGCGGCAGTGCACTTCCGGTTGTCTATTTTACTGAGCTGCTTGCACAGGCACTTGGTTTAGAATAAAGGAGGGGCAAAGATGGCAGATTTAAAAGAACAGGTTCTGACCACCAGCGGTGTCAATCCGCTGAAATGCATGCGCTGCGGCAAATGTTCGGGTACATGTCCGTCCTATGATGCAATGGAATATCATCCGCATCAGTTCGTATATATGGTGGAAAAGGGCGACATTGAAGCACTCATGCAGTCAAAATCCATTTATAAGTGTCTCTCCTGCTTTGCATGTATTGAACGCTGCCCTCGTGGCGTAGAACCGGCAAAGCTTGTGGAAGCAGTCAGACTGGCTGTGATCCGTCAGCAGGGACAGAATCATCTGAAGCCGCAGCAGGTTCCTGCAATGCTGGATGAAGAGCTTCCGCAGCAGGCGATTGTCAGCGCATTCAGAAAGTACAGCAAATAAGGAGGCATAGGCAATGCGTAGAATTGGTGTTTTTGTATGCCACTGCGGTACGAACATTGCGAGTACTGTTGATGTAAAGACAGTTGCTGAGACGCTCGGTAAGGAGCCGGCAGTTGTATTTGCAACAGATTATCCGTACATGTGCTCAGAGGCAGGCCAAAACATAATCAAAGATGCAATCAAGGAATACAAGCTGGAAGGTGTTGTTGTATGTTCTTGTTCCCCGAGAATGCACGAAGCAACGTTCCGGAAGGCTGTTGCAGCAGCAGGGCTGAATCCCTATCTGCTTGAGGTTGCAAACATCCGTGAGCAGTGCTCCTGGATTCATAAGGATAAGACAGAGGGCACTGCAAAGGCAATTGTACTGGGTCGTGCAGCCATTGCAAAGGTACAGCTCAATGCGCCTCTGATTGCCGGAGAAAGTCCGGTTGTAAAGCGTGCGCTGGTTATCGGCGGCGGTATTGCCGGTATTCAGACGGCGCTGGATATTGCAGATGCAGGCTATCCGGTAGATATTGTTGAAAAGCAGCCGACCATCGGCGGTAAGATGACACAGATTGATAAGACATTCCCGACACTGGACTGTTCTTCCTGTATTCTGACCCCGAAGATGGTAGACTGTGCACAGAACGAAAAGATTACCATTTATTCCTACAGTGAAGTGGAGGCAGTTACCGGCTTCGTTGGAAACTTCAGCGTAAAGATTCGCCGGAAGGCACGTTATGTGGATGAAACCAAGTGTACCGGCTGCGGTATCTGCACCGAAAAATGTCCGGTAAAGAACATCCCCAATGAATACAATCTGGGCATGAACAACCGTCATGCTGCATACATTCCCTTTGCGCAGGCAATTCCGAATGTAGCAGTGATTGATGCCAATCACTGTAACAAGCTGAAGAACGGTAAGTGCGGTCTTTGCGAAAAGCTCTGTTCCGCAGGTGCCATCAACTATGCACAGGAGGATACCATCGTAGAGGAAAAGTACGGTGCAATTGTTGCTGCAACGGGTTACAATCCGATTTCTCTGGATAATTACGATGAATTTGCTTATTCTCAGAGCAAGGATGTTGTTACCTCTCTGGAATTCGAGCGTATTCTGAAGGCAGACGGTCCCACAGACGGTCATCTTCAGCGTATGTCAGACGGCAAGCAGCCCAAGACCATTGTATTTGTACAGTGCGTAGGCAGCCGAGACACATCCGGCTGCGGCAAGGAGTACTGCTCCAAGATTTGCTGTATGTACACAGCCAAGCATGCAATGTACTGCCGTGAAAAGTATCCGGATACAGATGTTTATGTATTCTACATTGACGTTCGTACTCCGGGCAAGAACTATGATGAGTTCTATCGCCGTGCTGTAGAACAGTATGGTGTGCATTATATTAAGGGCATGGTCGGCAAGGTTTCTCCTCAGACCGATGGTTCCCTGGATGTACAGGCATCTGACCTGATTTCCAATGAACAGCTGCATATCAAGGCAGATATGGTTGTTCTGGCAGCAGCTATTGAGCCGGATAAGAGTGCACGTCCGCTGGCAACCATGCTGACTGCAAGTATGGATACCAACGACTTCTTTACAGAAGCACATGCAAAGCTTCGTCCGGTAGAATCTCCTACAGCCGGTGTATTCCTGTCCGGTGTTTGTCAGGGTCCGAAGGATATTCCGGAAACCGTTGCACAGGCAGGAGCTGCTGCATCCAAGGTAATTGGTCTGCTGGCAAAGGACAAGCTGTCCTGCAATCCGTGTGTAGCGCATTCGAATGAATCCATGTGTAATGGCTGCTCCTCCTGTGCAAATGTTTGTCCGTACGGCGCAATTACATATGAGGATAAGGACTTCAGCCGCAGAAGAGACGGTTCTCTGATTCGTCGTGTGGCTGCGGTAAATGAAGCTGTTTGTCAGGGCTGCGGTGCATGTACAGTTGCATGTCCGTCCGGCGCAATGGATTTGAAGGGCTTCTCAACCAGTCAGATTATGGCGGAGGTAGACGCAATATGCAAGTAAAGAATGAGTTCAGACCAAAAATTGTTGCATTTTGCTGCAACTGGTGTTCCTATGCAGGTGCTGACTTGGCAGGTACGAACCGTGCCAATTATCCGGCTGATGTAAAAATCATCCGTGTACCCTGTTCCTGCCGTGTGAATCCGATGTTTATCCTGCGAGCATTTCAGCGTGGTGCAGACGGTGTAATTCTGTGCGGCTGTCATCCGGGCGACTGCCATTATACAACCGGCAACTATTATGCACGCAGAAGAATGACCATGCTGTTCTCTATGCTGAGTTATCTCGGTATTGAGAAGGAGCGTACCCGTGTGGAATGGGTATCCGCTGCGGAGGGTGCGAAGTTTGCTGCAACCATGAATGAGTTTGTAGAAACCATCACCAATCTGGGCGAGAATAAGAGATTGGAGGATCTGAGATGCAAGAAGTAATGGTAAAGAGAGCCTCCGAGCTTCTGGCTGATGGTACCGTTGTACGTGTACTGGGCTGGAAAAACGGCGAATTCGTATACGATCCCACGCCGGCTGTATTCGATTCTGCTGATGCACTGAGTGCATTTGTATATAATGACTTCTGTGCAAGTAACCTCTCAAAATATCTGATTGCACTTTCCAAAAAGGAAGGAAAGACGCTGGTATTCCTGAAGCCCTGTGATTCCTATAGCTTTAACCAGCTGCTGACGGAGCATCGTGTAGATCGTGAAAAGGTTTATATCATTGGTCTGGCATGCGATGGCAAGGTAGACGAAGCAAAGCTTCGTGAAGCAGGCTGTGAGGGAATTCTGGGCATTACCACAGATGGGGATACTGTGAAGGTTGACACGCTGTACGGTGAAAAGGTTCTGAACAAGGCAGATGTTCTGGGTGAACGCTGTGTTACCTGCAAGAGCAAAAAAGTGGTAGCGTTTGATGAAATGATTGGTGAAAACGGTGAAGTCAATGCAGACTGTGGCAGATTTGATCCGGTCGCAGCTCTGGAAGCCATGACACCGGATGAACGCTATGCATTCTGGCGCGGAGAGCTGTCCCGCTGCATCCGCTGCAATGCATGCCGAAACATCTGTCCGGCTTGCAGCTGCGAAAACTGTGTATTTGATAACCCCAAGTCTGGTATTGCACAGAAGGCTGCTGCGGATTCATTTGAAGAAAACATGTTCCATATCATCCGTGCATTTCACGTTGCAGGCAGATGTACTGACTGCGGCGAGTGTTCCAGAGTATGTCCGCAGCATATTCCGCTGCATCTGCTCAACCGCAAGTTCATCAAGGATATGAATGAATGCTACGGTGAATATCAGGCAGGTGCAGAGGCTGGCAGCCGTGCACCGCTGGTAAATTACACACAGGATGACTGTGAACCGAGTATTGTATATGAAAGAGAGGCTGGCAAGTAATGAAAAAGATTTCACTGAATAAACTGGATGAATTTTTTGCTGCAATTGCCGCTTCTCAGACCCTGTATCTGCCGGTAGATGACGGCAAGAAGGGTGCAAAGTATGCTGCATGGGAGGAAGGCGCAGTATACAGCACGGCAACCAATACTGCCCGCAGTGCAAAGGATTTCTTTTTCCCGCAGGTAGAGGATATGGCTTCCTTTAAGGTTGAGGGTAAGGAAATTGAGGTTATGGATACCCGTACAGAATCCGAGGATTTTGTTGTATTCGGCGTTCGTGCCTGCGATGCAAAGAGCTTTGAGATTCTGGACAGTGTGTATCTGGTGGATCCGGTAGACAGCTATTATGAAAACAGACGGCAGCATGGTCTGATTATGACCATGGCATGCAACAAGCCGACTGAAACCTGTTTTTGTTCTGCATTTGGCATGGATGCTGCAAATCCCGCCGGTGATATTTCCTGCTGGATGACAGACAGTGAGCTGTTGCTTTCAGCCAATACAGAAAAGGGTCAGACTCTTCTGGATTCTCTCAATATGCTGGAAGATGCTGCTGACAATGCTGCTGATGAGGTCAAGGCTGCTGTAAAGGCTATTATGGAAAAGCTTCCTTTGAACGGTCTTTCCACAGAGGGCATGAAGGGCAAGAGCCTTATGGAGGTATTTAACTCCGATAAGTGGGCAGAGCTTTCCGAGTCCTGTCTGGGCTGCGGTACCTGTACATTTGTATGCCCCACCTGCCAGTGCTATGATATCCGTGACTATGATACAGGTCATGGCGTAATGCGTTATCGCTGCTGGGACAGCTGTATGTATTCCGACTTCACACTCTGCGCACATGGCAATACAAGAACGACACAGCTTCAGCGTTTCCGTCAGAGATTCATGCACAAGCTGGTATATTATCCAGAGAATAACGGCGGTGTATTTGGCTGCGTAGGCTGCGGTCGCTGTCTGAGAAGCTGCCCGATTTCTATGAATATTGTGAAAGTTATGAAGGCACTGGAGGGATAATGATGAGGGAAGAAACTTTAATTCCGAAGGTTGGTGTTGTTACCGACATTCGGCAGGATACACCTGATGTCAAGACCTTCCGTGTTGTCGGTCTGGACGGCAAGAAAGTGTTTGAGCATATTCCGGGACAGTGTGCAATGCTCTCCGTTCCGGGTGTTGGTGAGGGTATGTTCTCCATTACCTCCTCTCCGACCAATACTGAATTCATGGAATTCAGCATCAAGAAGTGCGGCTGTCTGACAAGCTGGCTCCATATGATGGAGGTAGGTCAGCAGATTACCATCCGTGGACCGTACGGCAATGGTTTTCCGGTAGAGTCAGCCCTCAAGGGCAAGGATCTGCTGTTTATTGCCGGCGGTATCGGTCTGGCACCGCTGCGTTCTGTTATCAATTATGTACGTGACAAGCGTGAAAATTACGGTTCTGTACATATTATTTATGGTTCCCGTTCTATGGATGATCTGGTGGATTACAAGGAAATCATCGATGAATGGTGCACGGATGCAGGCGTAAAGGTGGATCTGACCATCGACCGTCCCCAGGAAGGCTGGGATGGGCATGTTGGCTTTATTCCGAGCTTTGTAGAGGAACTGAAGCCGGATCTCAGCCGGACGGTACTGATTTGCGGCCCGCCCATTATGATTAAGTTCACACTGGATGGTCTGAAGAAGCTGGGCTTCCAGGAATCTCAGGTTTATACGACCATGGAGCTGCGTATGAAGTGTGCCATTGGCAAGTGCGGACGCTGCAACATCGGCAATAAGTATGTATGCAAGGACGGTCCGGTATTCCGGTTCGACCAGCTGGCAGAACTGCCGGACGAATATTAATGGTAAAGGAGAATTAGCATGGAACAGATGGTTAATGTTTTCATCATGGGCAAAAAGTACGAGGTACCGTCCAGCCTGACCATCATGAAAGCTTTTGAATATGCCGGCTATAAGCTGGTAAGAGGCTGCGGATGCCGGAACGGCTTCTGCGGCGCATGTGCTACTGTTTACAGAGTACCGGGTGACAGAGAGCTGAAGGTATGTCTGGCTTGCTCAACACAGGTTGAGGAAGGCATGACTCTGACACAGCTGCCGTTTTATCCGCTGATTAAGGAAACCTATGACATTGAGGAAGTAAAGCCTACAGAGCAGATCATGATGCAGCTGTATCCGGAAATTTACGCATGTATCGGCTGTAACTCCTGTACCAACGCATGTACACAGGAGCTGAATGTTATGCAGTATATTGCCTATGCACAGCGGGGCGAGTATGAGAAGTGCGCAGAAGAGTCTTTCGACTGTGTTATGTGCGGCTGCTGTTCCACACGCTGTCCGGCAGGCATTTCTCATCCGCAGGTTGCAATGCTGGCGAGACGTCTCAATGGTAAATATATTGCTCCGGAATGCAAGCATCTGAAGGATCGTGTTGAGGAAATCGCAAGCGGTCAGTGTGAGGATGCAATTCAGGCAATGATGGCTCTGGATGACGCTGCAATCCGTGAAAAGTACAATACCCGTGAAATCGAGAAGTAAGGGAGGATTGCAACCATGTATACTGAAGAAATGCTGGAATCCATAAAGAAGGTTGAAGCCAACCGAGCAGCGAATGCAGCCATGGAACCGAGAAGAATGACTGCTGAGGAAAAAGATGAGCTGCTGAGAACCTATCATCCGGACTATCGTAAGGATCAGTTCGGCACCATTGAGGTTGGTCCGAATAAGGGCGAGCCGGCTCCGCTGGAGCTGATTCGTCTGCTTCAGGGCAAGAGCAGACTGCTGGAAAACAGACCGGATCTGTCCTGTCCGGATTACGAGACAGATGTCCTGATTATCGGCGGCGGCGGTGCCGGTGCATCTGCTGCCATTGAAGCAGATAACGCAGGTCAGAAGGTTATGATTGTAACCAAGCTGAGAATTGGTGATGCAAACACCATGATGGCTGAGGGTGGTATTCAGGCTGCTGATAAGCCCAACGACAGTCCGGCACAGCACTTCCTGGATGCTTACGGCGGCGGTCACTTTGCAGCAAAGAAGGAGCTGGTTTACAAGCTGGTAACGGATGCTCCGTATTGTATCAAGTGGCTGAACGAGATGGGCGTTGAGTTTGACAAGGATGCAAACGGCGATATGATTACCACACACGGTGGTGGTACATCCAGAAAGAGAATGCATGCTGCAAAGGATTATTCCGGTGCAGAAATCATGCGTACACTGCGTGATGAAGTGCTCAACCGTAAGATTCCGGTTATTGACTTTACATCTGCCATTGAGCTGATCAAGGATGATAAGGGTCAGTGCGCAGGTGCGGTGCTCCAGAATATGGAAACCGGTGAAATTCTGATTGCCAAGGCAAAGGTTGTTATCATTGCTACCGGCGGTGCAGGCAGAATGCACTATCAGGGCTTCCCGACCTCAAACCATTATGGTGCAACAGCCGATGGTCTGGTACTGGCTTACCGTGCAGGCGCAAAGCTGCTGTATCAGGATACACTCCAGTATCATCCGACAGGTGCCGCATTCCCGGAACAGATTTTCGGTGCACTGGTAACAGAAAAGGTTCGTTCTCTGGGTGCAAAGCTGGTGAATGTAAATGGCGAAGTATTCATGCATCCGCTGGAAACTCGTGACGTTGCTGCTGCATCCATCATTCGTGAGTGCAATCGGGGCAATCAGGTTTCCACACCGGAGGGTCAGGGCGTATGGCTGGATACTCCGATGATTGAACTGAAGAACGGCGAAGGCACCATTGAGAAGAGAATTCCGGCAATGATGCGTATGTTCGGCAAGTACGGCATTGATATCCGTAAGCAGCCGATTATCGTATACCCGACGCTGCACTATCAGAACGGCGGTGTCGATGTAGATGCTACCAGTGAAACCTGTGTACCGAATCTGTTTGTAGCAGGCGAGGCAGCAGGCGGCGTGCACGGCAGAAACCGTCTGATGGGCAATTCTCTGCTGGATGTAATCGTATTTGGCAGAAATGCAGGTATCTATGCAGCGAAAAAGGCAAAGGATGTAACCATCGGCAACCTGACGCTGGATCATATCGATTCCTTCCAGAAGATGCTGGATGATGCTGGTATTGAGAATGATACAGTATCTCCTATGCTGCTTCCGGATTATACCAGAAAGGTCAATCAGTAATTTTTGTATATTGCTGAAGTATGATATGTAGAAAAGAGGGGCTGCTGCACCGATACGGTTGCAGCAGCCCCTTTTTGTCCGTATTCTTTTTCATGCAGATGGTTGCAATTGGTTGGTGTTTATGGTATAATGGACTCATAAATTTACGTGACAGTCATCAGTGAAGGAGTTTTTTATGCAAATCAATGATTTTATGAAGCAATTGGAAAGCGGTTGCTTTGACAGCATACTGCAAATGCTGTATGGTTCTGAATCCAGTATCCTTTGCACTCAGAAGAAACGATATGCAGATGCAGTTTTGGAATTTCAGAAGCTTTATCCGGCTCGTACAGAAATTCATATTTATTCAGCACCGGGTCGGACAGAAATTGGCGGTAACCATACAGATCATCAACATGGATGCATTCTTGCAGCAGCGGTAGATCTGGATGTAATTGCAATTGTGGGATTTCATAATGAAAAGGTCATCCGTGTAAAGTCAGCCGGATATCCTGCGGATTTTGTGGATTTAAGTGATCTGAGCGTTCATTCGGATGAAGCAGGCAGTGCGGCCATGATTCGTGGCATTGCAGCCAAATTCACAGAGATGGGTGTAGAGATCGGCGGATTTGATGCCTATACAACATCCAATGTGCTCAGCGGAAGCGGCATTTCCTCTTCTGCTGCTTTTGAAGTTTTAATCGGCACGCTGATCGATCAGTATTATCAAAACGGAAAAGCAGGGGCTGTGGAAATTGCAAAAATCGGACAATATGCGGAGAATGTATATTTCGGGAAAAAAAGCGGTCTGATGGATCAGATGGTCAGCTCTGTAGGCGGTTTTGTGTTCATTGATTTTCAGGATACAGACAATCCTTTGATTCAATCCGATCAGTTTGACTTTGAAAAGGCAGGCTATTGTCTGTGCATTACAGACACCAAGGGCAGCCATGCCGACCTGACACCGGATTATGTTTCTGTGCCTATGGAGATGGAAAGTGTAGCTGCCTGCTTTGGCAAGAAATATCTCAGAGAAGTAGATGCAGACGCATTTTATAAGGAAATTCCTTATTTGAGAGAAAAATGTTCGGATCGTGCCATTTTGCGCAGTGCACATTTTTTTGAAGAGAATCAAAGAGCCATACTGGAAAAACAGGCATTGACATCCGGCAATATGGAGGCGTTTTTTGCACTGGTGCGCAGTTCCGGTGATTCCTCTGCCAATTTGCTGCAAAATCTTTATTCCTGTGCAAAGCCTACAGAACAGGCCATTCCATTGGGCATTATGATGAGTAAGCGCATTCTTGGGGACAAGGGTGCTGTTCGTGTCCATGGAGGTGGTTTTGCAGGTACCATTCAGGCGTTTGTGCCGTTGGAACGGATGGATGTATACTGCAATGCAATGAATCAGCTGTTTGGTGCGGATAGCTGTCATGTGCTGCGGATCCGACCGGTTGGCGGTTTTGAAATTACATTGCAAACGGCAGATGGACAATCGTAAATGACCCATGGATGTATCCGAATAGAAAAGCCTCCTATGGATTTTATATTCCATAGGAGGTTTTTTACATCATTCGACCTGTTGAAACGCTTATTTTGCAGCATGCTGCTGCTCTTTCTTTTCCATAAAGAAACGCAGGGATTCGAGCAATGCCAGTACGGCACCGCCGGCCAGAAATGGAAGAATGAGAATGGGATCCTCTGCAACTGTAGAGAATGTCAGCGGTTCCAATGCTGTGCCGTCAGGGGCATCCAGTGTGGCAGGGCCTTGTGAAATGGCATATAAAGAACCGATCATCAAACCGATAATGGTGTATATACTCTGAGGACGGTACTTTGTCAATGCCCGGTTAACTGCCTTGATAATGACAATCACACCTGTAATGATACCCAATGCCAGTGCACACAAATAGGGAACGCCGCTGAAATCTTCCATTTTCAAAATAGAAGAAACGGCTGTTGTTGTAGGAACATAGATGCCAAATGCAAGCAGAATGGTAGAGCCCGAAATACCCGGCAGTACCATGGCTGAAATGGCAACCATACCGGCAACAAAAGTAAAAAGCAGGATGCCGATATTCAAGCCTTCAAAAGTAATTCCGCCGCCGCCAAGGAGTCGGCTCATGAGCGAAATGCCCACTACAAGGGCAATTCCCAGAAGCAGAAAAGGAATGCATCCAAGATGACCTTTTAGGCTTTTTCGTTCCGCATGAATGACCATCGGAATTGCAAATAAAGTCAATCCAAAAAACAGGGAACTGACAACATAAATATGGGACTCAAAAATTTCCGAAAGAATCAGCATTGCACTCAAAAATCCGATGACCCAACCAATTCCGATTTTTATCAGAAAGAGAACGGCATCTTTTCGTTCCTCTTTTGTGCCGCTGATCAGCGCATTCAGGGAGCCGATAAATTTGTCATAGAATCCTAAAAGGAACGCAATTGTTCCGCCGGATACGCCCGGAACACTGTCAGCCAGTGCCATGCAAAGACCTCGAAAGGCATTCAGTATGAACATAAATTCAATCTCCAATTCATTGTTATTTTCATCCAGTGTGAAAAAATGTTTTAAAGAATCTCAATGACAATGGCAGTTACATTATCGGAGCCGCCCGCATCCAGTGCCAGATCCACCAATGTCTGTGCATAATCGATTTTTTGTACAGACAAAGCTTCATAGATGGTCAGATCGCTGCACATATCTGTCAGACCGTCTGAGCATAATAAAAAGCGCATGCCATGCTTCAGGGCAATAGGGGGCTGTGCAGTTGCCTGTAATCCACGTCCATCCTTATCTTCGCCCATAAAATGAATGAGCTTATTGCGGTCGTTGCTCATTTCAGCCTGTTCAGGTGTATAAACGCCATGCAGGAGCATCTGATTGGCAAGGGTCTGATCCTTTGTCAAAGCGTACAGATCGAATCCGTCATACAGATAGATCCGGCTGTCTCCGATATAAAAGGGATATGCACAATCGTCCTGAAAGCACAGCATTGCCAATGTAGTTCCGCTGTTGCCGCAATTGCGCTGTGCAATCATATCGCAAATTCGATTATTCACAGTGGTAGTAAATCGGTTAACCGCCTGATTGAGACGCAGTCCCCGTGCTTTTTTCAAGACGGCATAATGTTCTTTCATGGTCTGAACAGCAATTGCCGATGCTACCTCACCATAGGATTCGCCGCCCATTCCGTCACACACAGCAAAAACGTGATGACGCAGCTTGGTCTTATGGATTGTAATATCGCCGCCTTTCTGCGGATTGGGATTACACATACCATCTGCAAAGAAGTTGTCTTCATTGTTCGAGCGCACCTTTCCTTGGTTGGAAACAGCATGTGCCTGCAAAAAGAAATGCTTCGAACAAAACATATAGGGTCTCCTTTCACACCGATACTTGGTATTATATCATAAAACGGAACATTTGTCGATGCTTTTTAAAAAATAAATGTTAATTTCGCATATATATATTGAGATGAATAAGCCTCTTATGAAAGGTCCGGATATACTGTCACTCAGTATATCCGGACCTGGAAGCTTGGCATTTTAGAGCTGTGCTAAAGTCTGGAAGCTGTCCTTGAGGGCAGGGTAGATGGAACGATACAGCTGGTAATACTTTTCATATGTCGGTACATTTTCTTCTGTGGGATGAACCATCTGATCGATACCGACAATTTCATCACAAGCTTCCTGTACACTGCTGTACAGACCTGTACCAACAGCAGCCAGAATGGCAACGCCAAGAGCAGGGCCTTCTTTAGAAGAAGCCGTTTTTACGGAACAGTTATATAAGTCGGACAGCATAGAACGCCACAGTTTAGAAGAACCGCCGCCGCCGCATGCCATCATGTCTGAAACAGAGATTCCCATTTCACGGAACACCTCCACGCAGTCTCTCAAGGAGAAAGCAACGCCTTCCATAACGGCACGGAGCATATCCCGCTTGGTATGCATAGCAGACAGACCGAAGAATACGCCGCGTGCATTGGGATCGAGATGCGGTGTACGTTCACCCATCAGATAGGGGAGATATAAGAGCCGATTGCTGCCGACCGGAACCTTTGCAGCCTGCTGATCCATGATATAATAGGGATCTACATCCATGTAAGAAGCGGCTTCCTTTTCGCTGTTGCAGAACTGGTCACGGAACCATTTCAGGGACAGTCCTGCGCCTTGTGTTACGCCCATTACATGCCATGCACCGGGTACAGCAGCACAGCAGGTATGCACACGACCCTTGCCGTCAATTGCAATATTGGAGGTATGTGCAAATACAACGCCGGATGTGCCGATTGTTGTGAAAGCTCTTCCGTCAGTGACAACGCCGGTGCCGACCGCAGCCGCTGCATTATCACCGGCACCGCCCACCACGGGGGTGCCTGGATTCAGACCAAGCAGCTCAGCCATTTTGTCTGTCAGCATACCAGTTATTTCAGCCGATTCATAGACCTTACCCAGAAGGGATTCATCAATTTCAAGCGCATGTAAAATTTCTTTTGACCAGCAGCGTCCGGGAACATCCAGCAGCTGCATGCCGGATGCGTCTGAAACCTCTGTTGCATATTCACCTGTCAGCAGCAGGCGCAGATAATCCTTTGGCAGGAGGATATGGCGGCATTTTTCGAAGATTTCCGGTTCATTATTTTTTACCCAGAGAATTTTCGCAGCGGTCCATCCGGTCAAAGCGGGATTTGCAGTAATTTCAATCAGTTTTTCACGGCCAATGATGCGGTTCATCTCATCCACCTCAGCAGCAGTCCGCTGATCGCACCAGATAATGGCATTGCGCAAAATCTGATTTTTTTCGTCCAGCATAACGAGACCGTGCATCTGACCGGAAATACCAATGCCTTTTACATCGTCTTTGGAGACACCGCTTTTTGCCATAACCATCTGAATGGTCTGAATCATTGCATTGCCCCAGTCAGCCGGATTTTGTTCCGCATAGCCATTTTTGGGCTGCACCATTGGATATTCAACAGTTGCGCTGGAAATAACCTTGCCTGATTCATGAAATAATACTGTTTTGGTACCGCTGGTACCACAGTCAACACCAATTAAATAAGCCATGATTTTCATGATTCCTTTCGTATGTTTGCAGCGAATGCAAGCAACATTTTCTAATTGTTTTCATTGTAACAGAATCGGTGCATTTTGTCAACCATCTGAGCGGAATTTGCCACAGCTTTCAGAGAACGGTTATACAAAAATGATAAGTAGTTATGCAAAAGCTACTCTATAAGAAAGCAGGAATCAATGGGAAAATCAATCCGTTGTGCACCGACTTTTCTGTGTAATTTTATTCATATTTTTTAGAATGCGAAAGTCCATGGAAAGGCAGTGAATCTGACTTGACAGATGTTTGTGAAACATGTTAAAATACAATAGAAGTAAATTGTGCTGAACGGCTAAAAGGAGGTTCCAAATGGAGATTTTAGATGTATACGATGAGCATTTTCAAAGGACCGGAAAAACAGTTATCCGGCGGACACCCCTTGGGGAAAATGAGTTTATTCTTTGTACGCATATTCTGATTCAGGATATGAACGGAAAATTTCTCATACAAAAGCGTTCGGATACAAAACCTACACGTCCGGGTGAATGGGATATCACAGCCGGTGCTGTGGATGCAGGGGAGGACAGCCGTATGGCGGCAATCCGTGAAGCAAAGGAAGAGGTCGGGCTGGACATTCCGGAGGATCAGATGCGGTTTCTTTTCCGTGATTGTATTCATGGAGCCTATCATGAAGCATGGTATGTGCAGATGCCCTTTACATTGGATGATTGTATCATGCAGGAAAGCGAGGTACAGGATTTACGTATGGTTACAGCTGAGGAACTGCTTGTGATACTGGAGCAGTTTCCCCACCGTTCAGAGGCATATAAACAAGAAATGCGCAAATTTCTCCGGAAGTTCTCCCGTGAGCTGTGATTTTGAAAAAATAAAAAATATGTGCTGTAAACCCTTGTAAAAGAAAACAAAAAGTGATATAATGAAAGATATGAGTGATGTTGTATCTGCATGAGATGCGGAATGATATTGTTCAGAAAATGAAAAAAAGATATATAAAGTGGGTGCTAAAGTGAAATTGATATCCATTGTTGTGCCATGCTATAATGAAGAAGAGGTACTTCCGCTGTTTTATGCGGAAATTACAAAGGTCATGGCGCAGATTCAGCAGACGCATTCCGATACTGATTTCGAGCTGTTACTCATCAATGACGGCTCAAAGGACGGAACGCTGAAAGAATTCCGCACACTTGCGGAAAAAGACAGCCGTGTTCGGTATATTTCCTTTTCCCGTAATTTCGGCAAGGAAGCCGGCATGTTTGCCGGACTTCAGAATGCCAAAGGAGACTATGTTGTTGTCATGGATGCTGATTTGCAGCATCCGCCGGCATTTATTCCCCAGATGTATGAATATGTACTGAGCGGTGAATATGACTGTGCAACGACACGCCGTGTCAGCCGTGAAGGCGAATCAAAAATCCGCTCCTGGTTTTCCCGTATGTTCTACAAGGTGATGAACAAGATTTCCCAGACGGAGATTGTGGATGGTGCACAGGATTTCCGGTTTATGACAAGACAGATGGTAGATGCGATTCTGTCTATGAAGGAATACAACCGATTTTCCAAGGGCATTTTCAGTTGGGTAGGATTCCGCACGAAATATATCCCCTACGAAAATGTAGAGCGTGCCGCGGGTACAACGGCATGGTCGTTCAAATCTTTGTTCAAGTATTCTTTGGAGGGAATCTTTGCCTTTTCAACAGCACCCCTTGCCATTTCTTCGTTTCTGGGTATCATCAGCTGTCTGATTGCATTTATTATGATTCTGATTATTGTGATTAAATGGCTGGTATGGGGCGATCCGGTACAGGGCTATACAACAACGGTCTGTGTACTGCTGCTCATGGGCGGCTTGCAGCTGTTCTGCATTGGTATTTTAGGGCAGTATCTTTCCAAAACGTATCTGGAATCCAAGAACAGACCGATTTATCTGATACAGGAAACAGAGGAATTTGTCCGGAAAAAGGATCAGCAGGATTGAGCTGATGCACAAATGCATTGTACTGGGAGGTGGAACGGATGAACAAGCACACAAGGCTTCTGGTTGTCGTGCTGTTTGCAATTCTGATTCTTCTTGCAGCTGCAATCACAATGTTTTATATAGATGTCAATAAAGATTCAAAAGGAAGCAGTACAGCGGTGTCTGATACAGCTGCCTATTCGGACAAGAAAAACAAGAGCCATATTTTTCAGGATGAAAACGGACTGTATGGTCTGATGGATGAAAATGGCAACATCATTCTGGAAGCGGAATGGACAGCCCTTTCTCCCATTGGAAATCGCTGTTTTATGGCAAAGCTTCAGACAAGAACACAGGATCTGGTGGGAATCATAGACAATGAAGGCGATATTGTTGTACCGTTTGCCTATCGGAATATAGAACAGCTGACGGATTTTTTGTATGCAGCACAGCTGGATGCAGATGGAAAATACTTTTTTTATGATGCAGATTTTCATCTGCTCCTATCAGAAGCATGGGATGAATATGCACGGATTGATGAAACATTGCATCTGCAAAAGGATGGAGATACATTCATTTATGGGCTGGGTGCAACGCTGGAGCTGATTGAAGTGGATCTTTCAAGGCGGATTCGTCCGATTTCCTTTACATTGCAGATCAAAGACGAGCAGCTGCTCCGTATAATGAACCGTTCTGATTGGTGCGATATGGCTGACATGCTGATTGCTTATCTGGATGCATACCGCCGGGATCAGCTGAATGCACTGGAGGATATAACAAGTGCAGCACGTCTTGCTCAGGTGATGAATGCATCTGAAACTTCTTTTACATGGCGTGGCAGCGCAATTGATGCTATATCTGTATTTTCAGAGGAAGCAGATGGCATTGAGCTGCTGTACTGTGAAATGACACTTCAGGTGCTGGATGAAGAAGAAGTTTCGGGCAGTGCAGATCTTCAGCTGACTTTTGCGCCGGACGATACCGGTAAATGGCAATTGTATGATGTGGAGTTTTCACAGGATGAGGATTCCGCCGGATAAAATGGATTACAATCGTACAAGTGTACGAAGAAAAGAGGATAATATGTCAAAGAAAGTTGCAATTATTATGGGCAGTGACAGCGATCTTCCGATTGTAAAGGCTGCTTTTACCGAGCTGGACAATTTTGGTGTTCCGTATGAGGTGCATGTAATGTCTGCGCATCGTTCTCCGAAGCTGGTTGCTGATTTTGCAGGCAGTGCCAAGGAGAATGGCTTTGGTGCAATTATTGCTGCGGCAGGAAAGGCAGCTCATCTGGCCGGTGTGATTGCCGGACACACAACCCTTCCGGTCATTGGTATTCCGGTAAAGTCCTCTACGCTGGATGGTCTGGATGCATTGCTGGCAACTGTTCAGATGCCGAAAGGCATTCCGGTTGCAACAGTTGCCATTGACGGTGCAGCCAACGCTGCAATTCTGGCCGTTCAGATGCTGGCTCTCTCGGATGATGGGCTGGCAGAGAAGCTGGCAGCTATGAAAGCGGAAATGGAGGCAGGCGTCAAGGAAAAGGATGCGAAGATTTCTGCGGAGCTGAACGGTTAATTTTTGTTTGAATTGAATAATTCTTATTCATTTTGATAATATGGTTGTTATGGAGGAATTGAAAATGGCAAATTATGAAAAGGTTGAACAGCTTTATGAGGGTAAGGCAAAGAAAGTTTTTTCTACCAATGTTCCGGGCATTGTGATTGTTGACTACAAGGATGATGCCACTGCATTCAACGGCGAAAAAAAGGGAACCATTATGGGCAAGGGTGTCATTAACAACAAGATGGCAAACTATGTGATGAAGCAGCTGGAAAAAGAAGGCGTTCCGACGCATCTCGTAGAAGAGCTGAGTGACCGTGAAACTGCTGTCAAGCAGGTTACCATTGTTCCGCTGGAGGTCATTGTTCGTAATGTAGCGGCCGGCAGCTTTTCCAAGAGAATGGGTGTAGAGGAGGGCACATCCCTGCTCTGTCCGATTGTTGAATTCAGCTACAAGTGCGATGAGCTGAACGATCCGTTTATCAATGATGATTATGCATTGGCACTGGGTCTGGCAACACAGGAGGAGATTGACACCATCAAGGCTTATACCAGAAAGGTGAATGAGGTTTTGAAGGCATTCTTCCTGAATATTGGCATCAAGCTGATTGACTTTAAGATTGAATTTGGTCGTCTGGCAGATGGTACCATTATTCTGGCGGATGAAATTTCTCCGGACACCTGCCGTCTGTGGGATGTAAAAACCAACGAGAAACTGGATAAGGATCGCTTCCGCCGGGATCTGGGCGGTACAGAAGAGGCTTATCAGGAAGTTATGAGAAGAATTTTTGGAGAATAAGCATGGGCGGATTTTTTGGAGCAGTTTCTTCAAACGACTGTATTTCTGACGTTTTTTTCGGAACCGATTATCATTCACATCTGGGAACCAGAAGAGGCGGTCTGACATCATTTTCTGCTGAACTGGGCTTTCAGCGGAACATTCACAGCATTGAAAATTCTCCTTTTCGGACAAAATTCGAAAAGGATGTGGAAAAAATGCGGGGAAATATCTGTATCGGATGCATCAGCGATACAGATCCGCAGCCCATTATGGTGCGCTCAAAACTGGGGCTCTATGCCATTTCTTCCATTGGCGTGATTACAAATGCCAAGGAGCTTTCAGAAGAGCTGCTGGAAAAGGGCTGTGCAAATTTTGAAACGATGAGCAGCGGCAGCATCAATTCCTGCGGACTGATTGCTGCACTGATTGCCCAGAGGGATTCTTTTTCTGAGGGCATTCGTTATGCACAGGAAAAGATCAAGGGCACCATGTCTCTTGTCATTATGACGGAGGATGCAATTATTTGTGCGAGAGATAAAATGGGCAGACTTCCGATTCTGATCGGAAAGCGTTCTGATGGGTATTGTTTCTCTCAGGAGTCTTTTGCCTATCAGAAGCTGGGCTATGAAACCTGTCATGAATTGAAGGCAGGGGAAATTCTCAGGCTGACAAAGGACGGCTATGAAATTTTAAGCGAAGGTACAGACCATATGAAGATCTGTACGTTCCTGTGGACGTATTATGGTTATCCCAATGCCTGCTATGAGGGCGTGAATGTGGAAGTTATGAGAACACGAAACGGTGAAATCATGGCAGAAACAGATATCAAAAACGGAAAGCTGCCGGATGTGGATTATGTCTGCGGTGTACCGGATTCCGGCATTCCCCATGCCATCGGCTATGCAAACCGGAGCGGTATTCCTTTTGCAAGACCGTTTATCAAGTATACGCCCACATGGCCGAGAAGCTTTATGCCCACCAGTCAGAGTATGAGAAACAAGGTAGCCAAGATGAAGCTGATTCCTGTTCATGAGCTGATTGAGGGCAAGAAGCTTTTGTTTGTGGATGACAGTATCGTAAGAGGTACGCAGATGAGAGAAACGGTTGAATTTCTCTATGAAAATGGTGCAAAGGAAGTGCACATGCGTTCTGCCTGTCCGCCGATTATGTATGGCTGTAAATATCTGAACTTCTCAAGAAGCCGATCAGAGCTGGAACTGATTGCAAGACAAATTATTGACGAAAATGAGGGCGTTGAGGGTGTAAAGTACATGGAAGAGTACAGTGACACAAACACCCAGCGTGGTAAATTTCTGCGGGATGAAATCTGCCGCCGCCTGAAGCTGACATCTCTGGAATTTCAATCATTGGAAGGAACTGTAAGAGCTGTTGGCAAACCTGAGTGCCAACTGTGTTCATATTGTTGGAACGGAAGGGAATGATTTTTTCGTGATTACCGGATTGCATGAAGAGTGCGGGGTATTTGGCATATATGCACCTAAGACTACAGATGTCGCATCCATGACCTATGCAGCGTTGTATGCGCTTCAGCATAGAGGACAGGAAAGCTGCGGAATTGTGGTGAATGATCAGGGTTTGTTTTCTTATCACAAGGATCTGGGGCTGGTACCGGATGTATTCAAGCCGGAGCATATGGAGAAGCTGGGACAGGGGAATATTGCCATTGGACATGTGCGGTATTCTACCACTGGTAAGCCCAATCGCTCCAATGCACAGCCGCTGGTAGTGCGTCATGTGAAAGGTCCCATGGCGATTGCACACAACGGGAATTTGATCAATGCGCATGTGCTGCGTGAAAAGTTTGAAAACAATGGTGCTATTTTTCACACGACCAATGATACGGAAGTAATTTCCTATGAAATTACAGAGCATCGGTTGAAGCAGCCCTCTATTGAAAAGGCAGTGGAGCAGGCGATGTATGAAATCAAAGGTGCTTATTCATTGGTGGTCATGTCTCCGAAGAAGCTGATTGCAGCACGGGATCCCCAGGGCTTCCGACCGCTTTGTATGGGACGCTGCCCTGATGGAAGCATTGTATTTGCCTCCGAAACCTGTGCGCTGGACAGCGTGGATGCAGTATTTGAACGTGACATTGAACCGGGAGAAATTGTTGTTGCAGACGGCAATGAGATTCGTTCCATCCGGACACACTGCGGACAGAAGCCATCCATGTGCGTGTTTGAGTATGTATATTTTGCACGACCGGATTCTGTAATTGAGGGTGCCTGCGTTCACAACGCACGTCTGAATGCCGGAAAAATTCTCTGGAAGGAGCATCCGGTTGAGGCGGATGTTGTCATTGGCGTTCCCGACAGTGGTCTGGATTGTGCCATGGGATTTTCACAGGCATCCGGTATTCCCTATGGAGTTGGTTTTATCAAAAACCGTTATGTGGGCAGAACTTTCATTCAGCCGACACAGGCGCAGCGTACCCGTGCAGTGCGCATCAAGCTGAATGTGGTAAAAAGTGTGGTTGCAGGAAAGCGTGTGGTGCTGATTGATGACAGCATTGTGCGCGGTACGACCTGCCGCCGTATTGTCAATCTTCTGCGTGAAGCGGGGGCAGTGGAAGTGCATATGCGGATTTCCTGTCCGCCTTTTAAGAGCGAATGCTATTTTGGTACAGATATTGACAGCAAAGAAAATCTGATTGCCTGTCAGATGACCAATGAAGAGATCTGTGCGCACATTGGTGCGGATTCACTGGGTTATCTGAGCGTAGAGGGTGTGCAGTCTCTGACATCCGATGATCTGCGCCCCAAAGAGGGCTTCTGTACAGGCTGCTTCACCGGAAAATACCCGATTGAGGTACCGAAAGAAATGCCCAAGGATAAATTTGAAAATAAAATTGGCGAATAATTTACCATGGAGGTATAGAATGGAAAGCTATTCTGAAAGCTATAAGAAGGCAGGCGTTGATGTAACAGCTGGCTATAAGGCAGTGGCTCTGATGAAAGAGCACATTGCAAGAACGATGACATCCAATGTGCTGACCGGTATTGGCGGCTTTGGCGGTTTGTATGAACTGGATCTGACCGGCATTGAGAAACCGGTTCTGGTTTCCGGTACAGACGGTGTTGGTACAAAGCTGAAGATTGCATTTTTGATGGATAAGCACACAACCATCGGAATTGACTGTGTGGCGATGTGTGTCAATGATATTATCTGCTGCGGAGCAAAGCCGCAGTTCTTCCTGGACTATATTGCACTGGGAAAGAATATTCCGGAAAAGGTTGCTGCAATTGTTTCCGGTGTTGCAGAGGGCTGCGTTCAGGCAGGCTGTGCGCTCATCGGCGGAGAAACTGCGGAAATGCCGGGCTTTTATCCGGAGAATGAGTATGATGTAGCCGGTTTTGCCGTAGGTGTTGTAGACAAGAGCAAGGTGCTGAATCCGGATACCCAGAAGGCAGGGGATGTTCTGATTGCGCTGAAATCCAGCGGTGTTCATTCCAATGGTTTTTCTCTGGTACGCAAGGTGTTCACCATCAACGACCAGAATCTGGCAAGATATTTTCCGGATCTGGGCACCACACTGGGTGAGTGCCTGCTGACTCCGACGAAAATTTATGTAAAAGCGATTCTGTCCCTGCTTCAGGAGGTGCAGGTAAAATCCATCGCACATATTACAGGCGGCGGATTTTATGAAAATATTCCACGTTCCTTGCCGAAAAATCTGGCAGCAAAGATTGACAAGCACAACGTACAGATTCTTCCGATTTTTGACCTGATTGCAAAGACCGGAAAGATTCCGGAGCGTGATATGTTCAATACTTTTAATATGGGTGTTGGTATGATTGTCAGCGTTCCGGCTGAAGAAGCAGATAAGGCAGTGCGCATTCTGAATGCAAGCGGAGAAGAGGCATATATTCTGGGTGAGCTGGTTGAGTCTGATGAAGGCGTAATCCTGAAGTAAGAAGCAGGTGCACACATGAAAAAAATTGTGGTATTGGTATCCGGCGGCGGTACGAATTTACAGGCACTCATTGATGCACAGCAGCGGGGAGAGATTCCGAACGGAGAAATTACCTGTGTGATTTCTTCCAAAGAAGGAGCTTTTGCACTGGAACGTGCAGCAAAGGCGGGGATTTCCACCCGTGTGATTGCACGAAAAGCGTATGCATCTTCTGCTGCCTACACAGATGCCTTGCTGGCAGCCTTGCAGGAGGAGCAGGCGGATCTGATTGTTCTTGCCGGATTTATGACCATTCTGGACGAAAAAATCATCCGTTGTTATGAAAACCGGATTGTCAATGTGCATCCATCTCTGATTCCGGCATTCTGCGGCGAAGGCTTTTATGGTTTGCGTGTGCATGAACATGCATTGGCACGGGGTGTAAAGGTATCCGGTGCAACGGTTCATTTTGTGAATGAAGAAGCAGACGGCGGGCCGATTATCATGCAGCAGCCTGTAATGGTGCAGCGTGGTGATACACCGGAGATTTTGCAGCGGCGTATTATGGAACAGGCTGAATGGAAGATTCTGCCGAAAGTGGTACAGCTGTTTTGTGATGATTTGATTGAAGTGATGGATGGAAAGGCATATATTCTTGAATAGTGGAGGTAGACCCCATGGAAATGAAATGTATCAGCCATGAGCTGAAAAAGAACGCATATCCGGGCAGAGGAATTATACTGGGTAAGTCCGAATGCGGAAAGTATGCGGTAGCTGCCTATTTTATTATGGGACGCAGCGAAAACAGCAGAAACCGTGTGTTTGTTGAAGACGGTGCTGGTATTCGTACACAGGCTTTTGATCCGGCAAAGCTGGTAGATCCCAGTCTGATTATTTATGCACCGGTGAGAGTGCTGGGCAAGATGACGATTGTGACAAATGGTGACCAGACGGATACCGTTTATGATGAGATGGCAGCCGGAAAGACCTTTGAGCAGTCTTTGCGTCTGCGTAAGTTTGAGCCGGACGAGCCGAATTTTACACCACGCATTTCCGGCATCATTGAGCTGGAAGATGGATTCAGCTACTCGATGTCCATTTTAAAAAGTGCGGAAGGCGATCCGTCTGCATGTCATCGCTTCACATTTTCCTATGATTGTCCCATTGCAGGAGTCGGTCATTTTATTCATACCTATCAGGGAGATGGAAATCCGCTGCCCAGCTTTGAGGGTGAGCCGGAAAAAATCAAGCTTTCCGGTGATATCGATGCATTTACCGAAATGCTGTGGGAGAGCCTGAACGAAGAAAATAAGGTATCCTTGTTTGTCCGTTATATCCATCTGGAAACCGGTGCGGCAGATACCAGAATCATCAATAAGAATTGTTGAGCAGGAGGAAGATTATGACTTCAGAAATGCAGTTGAAATATGGTTGCAATCCGAACCAGAAGCCGTCCCGTATTTTTATGGAGGATGGCAGTGCGCTGCCCATTACCGTTCTGAACGGCAAGCCGGGCTATATCAATTTGCTGGATGCATTCAACGGCTGGCAGCTGGTACGTGAGCTGAGCGTTGCCACCGGTATGTGTGCAGCAACATCTTTTAAGCATGTATCTCCGGCAGGTGCAGCCGTGGGCGTGCCTCTGTCTGATACACTGAAGAAGATTTATTTTGTAGACGATCTGGGTGAGCTGTCTCCGCTGGCATGTGCCTATGCAAGAGCAAGAGGTGCAGACAGAATGTCCTCTTACGGTGACTTTATTGCACTGTCCGATGTTTGCGATGTTCCCACAGCAAAGATGATTCAGCGAGAGGTTTCTGACGGCATCATTGCACCGGGTTATGAGCCGGAAGCATTGGAGATTCTGAAATCCAAGCGCAAGGGCACTTATAATATCATTCAGATTGATGAGCGTTATGTTCCGGCAGAGCTGGAGCGCAAGCAGGTGTTTGGCGTGACCTTTGAGCAGGGAAGAAACGAGCTGAAGATTGATAAGGAGCTGCTCCAGAATGTGGTTACAGACAACAAAATCATTCCGGAGAATAAGAAGCGTGACCTGATCATTTCTCTGATTACCCTGAAGTATACACAGTCCAATTCCGTATGCTATGTCAAGGATGGTCAGGCGATTGGCATCGGTGCCGGTCAGCAGTCCAGAATTCACTGTACACGTCTGGCAGGCAATAAGGCGGATATCTGGTGGCTGCGCCAGCATCCCAAGGTAATGGGTCTTCAGTTCAAGGATGACATTCGCAGACCGGATCGTGACAATGCCATTGACGTATATATTTCTGATGAATATATGGATGTTCTGGCAGACGGCGTTTGGGAAAATACCTTCAAGGTAAAGCCGGAGGTATTTACAAAGGAAGAGCAGAAGGAATGGCTCAGCCAGAATACAGATGTTTGTCTTGGCTCTGATGCGTTCTTCCCGTTTGGCGATAATATTGAGCGTGCATACAAGAGCGGTGTAAAGTATATTGCAGAGCCGGGCGGTTCCATCCGGGATGACCATGTTATCATGACCTGCAACAAGTACAATATGGCGATGGCATTTACCGGCATTCGTCTGTTCCATCACTAATCATCGGAGGCTTATAAATGAAAATTTTAGTTGTGGGCGGCGGCGGCCGTGAGCATGCAATTATTATGAAGCTTGCTGAGAGCAAAAAGGTGGATGCGCTGTATTGTGCACCGGGCAACGGCGGTATTTCCAAGTATGCAAAGTGTTATCCGGTAAAGGCAACGGATATAGAGGGTATGCTGGCACTGGCAAAGGAACTGGCAGTGGATCTGGTGTTTGTTGCGCCGGATGATCCGCTGGTAGCCGGTATGGTGGATGCTATGCAGGCAGCAGGCTTCCGCACCTTTGGACCCAATAAGGCAGCAGCAATCATTGAAGGCAGTAAGGTATTTTCCAAGAATCTGATGCAGAAGTATCAGATTCCCACTGCGAAATATGCTGTATTTGAAGAGCCGTCAGCTGTGCTTGCCTATATTGAAAAGGAAAACACCTATCCGACGGTCATCAAAGCAGATGGTCTTGCACTGGGCAAGGGCGTTGTCATTGCACAGAATTATGAGGAAGCAAAGGCTGCTGTATCTGAAATCATGGAGGACAAAATTTTTGGTGAAAGCGGTTCTCAGGTGGTTGTAGAGGAATTCCTGACCGGTCCAGAGGTTTCTGTTTTATGCTTTACTGACGGTGTTTCTGTAAAGCCTATGGTTTCTTCCATGGATCACAAGCGTGCGCTGGACAATGACGAGGGTTTGAATACCGGCGGCATGGGTACCGTTGCACCGAATCCGTACTATACAGATGCAATTGCCGCAGCGTGTATGGAAACCATCTTTCTGCCGACCATTCGTGCCATGCAGGCGGAGGGACGTCCTTTTAAGGGCTGTCTGTATTTTGGCTTGATGCTGACGCCCAATGGGCCGAAGGTCATTGAATATAACTGTCGTTTCGGAGATCCGGAGACACAGGTTGTGCTTCCGCTGCTGGATACGGATTTTGTAGATATCATCGAGGCCATTGAAGAAGAGCGTCTGGGTGCATTGGATGTAAACTGGAAGAAGGGCTGTGCAGCCTGTGTTGTAATGGCAAGCGGGGGCTATCCCAAGAAATATGCAACAGGTCTGCCCATTTCCGGTCTGGATGCCGTGGGACAGACAGAAGATTGCTTTGTATATCATGCAGGTACAAGAATCGGCGAGGACGAAGCATTTCTGACCGCAGGCGGACGTGTATTGGGCGTGACAGCAACCGCAGAAACACTGCCGGAGGCATTAAAGATTGCTTATGACGGGGTGGCTTCGATCAGCTGGACGGATGTGCATTATCGGCATGATATCGGTCAGCGTGCGCTGAAAGCATTGGAATCCTGATTAAAAATTCAACATACAATAGACCTCCTCGGAAACTTACGAAGCACCATCTTCCTTGTCTCTTTTGCATCTGACTTTGAGCCTCTCCCTTGAAATACACCAAGTATTCCTGTGGGAGAGTCTCTTTGTCAGGCACAAAATATCCTGCGGAATCTGGCACTTCTCCAGTTCCCGAGGAGGTCAATAGAAACACCCGGAGGTGCTTATGAACGTTCGTTTACCTTATCTGAGAGAGAAAACAGCGAAACTGACAACAGCTCCGGGTGTTTATTTGATGAAAAATCAATCCGGAGAAATTATCTATATTGGAAAAGCAAAAAATCTGAGGAATCGAGTAACCAGCTATTTCCGTGCCCATGCAGACCATACGGCAAAGGTTGCCAGCATGGTTTCCAACGTATATGACTACAATTTTATTGTTACCGATTCAGAATATGAAGCTCTTGTGCTGGAGTGCAGTCTGATTAAGCAGCATCAGCCCCGATACAATATCCTGCTGAAGGATGATAAGGGGTACAGCTACATTCGTATTTCGGACGAGCCTTATCCACGGATTACGGCGGAAAAAAACAAGGAAAAGCCCGGTACCTATCTGGGACCTTATATGAGCGGTCTTGTAGCACGGGAAACTGTACAGGAGGTCAGCCGTGTGTTCCGGCTGCCGACTTGCAGCAAAAAGTTTCCGCAGGATTTTCGGAAGGGTAGACCTTGTCTGAATTATCATATTCAGCTTTGCTGCGGACTTTGCCGGGGGCGCATTTCTCAAAAGGAGTATGCAGATACCATTCAGCAGGCAATTTCCTATATCCGCAGCGGCAGTGCAGAATCTATCAAACGCATGGAGCAGGAAATGGAGCGTGCTGCGGAAAATCTGGACTTTGAGCGTGCAGCCATGCTGCGTGACCGGATTGCTGCCATCCGAAAGGCAGGGGAAACCCAGAAAATGTTTGATGCCGATGTAGAGGAAGCAGATGTTCTTGCTACGGCGGATAATAACGGCAGCCAGTGTGTATCCGTTCTTTTGTATCGGGGCAGACGATTGTTTGATAAACAGACATTTTTCTTCCATGAGGAGACGTATGACGGTGCAGTTTTGCTGGAATCCTTTATGGGGCAGTTTTATCACGGACGGCACGACATCCCGAAGCATATTTATGTGGATGTACCTTTGCCCAATGCCGACGTAATGGAACGGTGGCTTTCCGAGCTGGCAGGTTTCCGTGTAGATTTGCATACGCCTCAAAGGGGGACACTGGTGCGGTTTGTGCAGTTGTCGAAAAATAATGCTGCGGAGGAGCTTGCTCTTCGTGCGGGCAGAACAGCCAAGGAAGTTCAGGCACTGCAAACGCTGGGGACGTTACTGGGGCTGAAAAGTGCGCCCTTGTATATTGAAGCCTATGATATTTCCAATCTTTCTGCATCCTCTATTGTTGCAGGTATGATTGTCTTTGAAAATGGCCGTCCGTTGAAGAAAGCATATAAGCGTTTTTCCTTTCAGGATCGGGAGATGCCGGATGATTATGGATGTATGCAGGAAACACTTCGACGCCGGCTGCTTCACCTTGTACAGCAGGACGGAGATGAAGGCTTTTGCCGAAAGCCGGATTTGATTCTGCTGGACGGCGGCACGGGTCATGTTCATGCTGTCCAGCCTGTACTGGAAGCGTTGAATCTGAACATTCCGGTATTTGGCATGGTGAAGGATAACAAGCATCGCACCCGTGCCATTGCAGCTGATGGAGGAGAGATTGCTGTATCCCAGCATCAGGCAGCGTTTCATCTGCTGACGCAGATACAGGATGAGGTGCACCGATTTGCCATTTCCTATATGCGCAGTCAGCACAAAAAGGCATCCTATCAGCTGGAGTTGACGGCAGTCCGTGGAATCGGGGAGAAAAAAGCACAGAAGCTCTTGCTGCATTATAAAACGAAGGAAAACATGAAGCGTGCTTCAGCCGGGGAGCTTGCAAAGGTTGCAGGCGTCAGTGAAAGCATCGGTGCGGAACTGTACGAGGTTATTCAGAATATTTAGCAGACATTCAGAAAACGTACTGTTTATTGTGCAAAACGCCGAACAGTACGTTTTTTTGCGTAAACTCTGGACAAAACGACAAAATTCCTGTATAATAGAAAAGAATATAGTATTCTAAGGTGTAAGGGTGTGAACAGCAATGAGAGTCATTGCAGGCTGTGCCAAAGGGCGAAAGTTACAAACGTTGGATGGAATGGATGTCCGTCCAACGACAGATAAAGTGAAGGAAGCTATTTTTTCCTCTATACAATTTGACCTGTACGATGCCACTGTTCTGGATCTGTTTTCCGGAAGCGGTCAGATGGGAATTGAAGCACTCAGCCGTGGCGCAGAGCAGGCGGTATTTGTAGATATTTCTGCCAAATCTTTACAAGTTACTCGTACAAATATTGCATCGGTTCAGATGCAGGATCAGGCCATGTGCTATCAGGCAGACGGACGTGATTTTCTGAAAACGGATCGGAATCGGTATCATCTTGCATTTCTGGATCCGCCTTATCATAAGGGATTGATTGAGGAGGTACTGCCGCTGCTGAGCAATCGTATGATTGCCGGAGGAAAAGTGATTTGTGAACATGAAGCAGAGCTTGTCTTGCCGGAACAAGTGGGTGCATTGTATATAAAAAAGCGATATCGGTACGGAAAGATTCATGTGACCGTTTACATCCATCAGGAAGAAGAGATGCAGAATGAATAGGATTGCAGTCTGTCCGGGCAGCTTTGACCCGGTAACGCTGGGGCATCTTGATATTATTACCAGAGCCTCCAGCTTGTTTGATCAGGTGATTGTACTTGTATCTGTCAATATGATGAAAACCAACTACAGCTTTTCATTGGAAGAGCGGAAAAGCATGGTGCGGTCTGTAACCCATTTTCTTCCGAATATTGTGGTGGACAGCTATGACGGTCTGCTGGCAGATTATGTAAAGCAAGTGGGAGCCATTGCTATTGTAAAAGGCTTGCGTGCAGTCAGTGATTTTGAGTATGAGTTTCAGATGGCATTGGCCAATAAAAAGTTGTATGACGGAGCAGAGACGGTATTTTTGACAACGGCAGCAGAAAATATGTATCTCAGTTCCAGTGTGGTAAAGCAGATTGCAAATTTCGGGGGCGATATCAGCCATTTTGTACCGGAACAAATCCTGGAAGATATCAAAAAACGTTTGGTAAAGGAGAAATAAAATGAACATTGAGGAAATTCTGGAGGATATGGATGATACGATTGATCGTGCCCATCCGATTCCGTTTGCATCGCACAAAGTGATTGTAGATGCGGATCGTCTGCGTGAATTGATCAATGATATTCGTTTGAATATTCCTGCCGAAATAAAACGTGCAAAGCTGATTGACTTTGATTGCGAACGGATTATCAATGAAGCAAGGGCAAAGGCGGAGCAGATTGTACAGGATGCAGAGATGCGTGCGAAACAGCTGTGCTCTGAGGAGGCGGTTCAGAAGGAGGCACGCCAGAGAGGTGCAGATATGCTGATGCGTGCACAGCGTGGCTCCAATGAAATCAAAGCAGCCGCAGAAGATTATGTGAATCGATTGCTCAGTGACGCAGAGGCTTATTTTGCTGCTGGTTTGCAGGAAGTCAAGCAGACAAAAAATAAGATTGAAAACAGGAAGAATAAACCTCGGAGGTAAAGCAAAAAATTTATATTTTGTCCAATATACAGCAATAAATATTTGCTATACTTAACGGGAACGATAACTTCATAAAAATAAGAAAATTCGTATACTTGCTGTGAAAAATAAAGCTTAGCAGTTGTTTTTTACGGTTGAACGAGGAGAAAGGACTAAGCTTATGGATAAAATTGATGCAATGTTGATCACGTTGTTACAGGAAAATGCGAGAACGCCGCTGAAGGTGCTGGCGTCCAAAGTATTTCTTTCTGCTCCGGCTGTTTCATCCAGAATTGATAAGCTGGAAAAGCAGGGTATCATTCTTGGTTATAATACAGTCATTGACCGTCAGAAGCTTGGCTACCATATTACAGCTTTTATCAATCTGGAACTGGCAGCCGACCGGAAGTCTGAATTTTATCCGTTTATCAGCAGCTGTCCGAATGTACTGGAGTGCAATTGTGTGACTGGAATTTACTCCATGCTGATCAAGGTTTCATTTCCGTCTACACAGGAACTGGATGCATTTATCGGAAAAATTCAGCGGTTTGGCAATACTTCAACGCAAATCGTATTTTCTACGCCGGTTGCGCATCGTGAAATCAACGTGGAGCCAATTGTCTGAGTATTATGGAAGAAGTCCGCAGTATAGATGTTTCTATTCTGCGGATTTTTATTTTGTGGAGGGGTTGCAGTGATTCATTTTCTGATTGGAGGAGCCGGCTGCGGCAAATCATACAGACTGATGCAGCAAATGCAGCGTCTGGTTGCAGCGGGGGAGGATGTTCTTGCCATTGTACCGGAGCAGTTTTCCTATGAATTTGACCGGAAGCTGTATCAGATGCTGGGCGTACAGGCATTTAATGCGCTGGAGACCCATAGTTTTACCTCTTTGGCACGCAGTATTTTTCAGCGGTTCGGGGGCGGTGAAGCTGGCACTTATACGGATGAGCTGACGCAAACCGGACTGGTAGAGCAGGCTGTACAGCTTGCGGAAAAGCAGCTGCGTTTTTTTCAGAAGCAGTGCGGACATGCAGATTTTACCGCACATATTGCCGCTTTGCTGTCTTTGCTGCGCAGAAGCGGTCTGACATCTGAGCAGCTTTATGAGCAGTGCAGCAGTCTTACAGGCCGTCTTTTGGATAAAACGCTGGATATCGTGCAGATTTATCAGCAGTATGAAAGATTGCTTGCAAAGCATCATCTGAAGGATACCATGACGGATATTACAGAGGCAGCTGCCATTGCCAACGGCAATGATTTTTTTGCTGGAAAGGTAGTCTGCATCGATGAATTTGAAAGCTTTACACCGGATCAGTATGAGATGCTTGCTGTGATTTGCGCTCTGGCAGATGAGGTGTATTTTGCGCTGCGTATGGAATCGGAAAATGAGTCGGATTTGTCATTGTTTGCATCGGTGGGTGCAGCCTGCCGGAAGGTTCGTGAGATTGCTTCTGCTTACCATATTCCGGTGGAGTTTATACACTGCAAGGAACAGAAACGTATGCAGTATGAAGATTTGCAGCTGCTCAGCGCATCCATATTCCGTCCACGGAGGGAAGCAGCCGTGCAGCGGTCGGAGCATATACATCTGTTTGAAGCAAAGGAACCCATGGATGAAGCGGAATATGTCTGTGCAACAATCCGGCGGCTTCTTGCAGCGGATGCTTCCTTGCGCTGTCGGGATATTGCGGTTGTGACCAATCAGCTTCCGGAGTATGCCGGCATTCTGGAACATGCCATGCAGCGGTATGAGCTGCCTTATCATCTGGATCTGGCAAAATCCATTTTGCATACACCTTTTATGGTTTACCTGATTTCTCTGTTCGGTTTGCTTACCAAAAAGGAGCCGGATACAGAATTGCTGCTGCGCTGCGGAAAATCGGGCTACACGGACTGTGATTGGATGATGCTTTCCCAGCTGGAAAATTACTGCTATATCTGGAGCATTGACGGGGAAACATGGAATACACCGTTTTCGTATGGTGATGAAGCCGGAATCATTGAACCGATTCGTCAGAAGCTGATTTTTCCCATGCAGAGTTTGCGTGCGCTGTGTGCAGACTGTAGAACGGGTGCAGATTACAGCAAAGCCGTTTATGAATTTCTGGAGCAGCAGGAAATCGGAAAACGTGCGGAAGCACAGATTCAGCATCCGGATCCGGCACATCGGATGCAGATGATGCAGGATTTTAAGCGTGTCTGGGAAAGTCTGATGGATATTCTGGATGTGCTGGCATTTTTGTATGAAGATCAGAAAATGGAGCTTCTGGAGTATTTCCGTGTGCTGCAAACGCTGCTGCATTCAGTGACACATGCTGTTCCTCCTCGCACGCTGGATGCTGTTTTTATCGGGCCGGCAGGCACATCTCGTCTGAGTGCTCCGAAAATTACCTTTGTTCTGGGAACCTGTGAAGGTATATTTCCTCAGCAGACAGCTGGCAGCACGTTATTTTCAGAGCGTGACCGGATTCAGTTGGAACAGTGCGGCATTACAGTGGGACAGCCGCCGGAGCTGCATGCAGCAGATGAACGATTGGCTGTTTATAAAATTTTGTCCAGTGCATCCCAGGCATTATATTTGTGCTATCCGCTGACAGACTTCGGCGGAAAAAAGTGTTATCGAAGCAGTGTGATAGACCATGTCCTGTCTCTTTTTTCAAACAGCGGAGAGATGCTGCAAACGCAGAAAATGTGTCCTGCATCCTACTATGCAGTTACCAAGCAGGCAGCCTATTATCACTATGTGCAGGATTTTTCCCGGCGCAGCGAGGACATTGCCTCTATCCAGATGCTTCTTTGTGAGGATGCCTATTATGCAAAGCGGATTGAATATCTGCGCAGCGTTCATAAGGATGTAGACTTTACGCTCCAACCGCAGCTGATGGAGCAGCTGGTGGGCAGTCCGTTGACGCTGACGGCTTCCCGGATGGAAACCTTCCGGATGTGTCCGTTTCATTTTTTCTGTCAGTATGCGCTGAAGCTGTATGAACGCCGGAAGGTGCGTTTGCAGGCGGCAGAAAGCGGCAGCCTGATTCATGCCTGTTTAGAACAGCTGCTGCGGAACACATCACGGGAGCAGTTTTTGCAGATGCCGGTACAGGAGTTGTCCGCTCAGCTGCATCAGCTTGCCAATCAGTACTGGGAAGCAGAACTGGGCGGATCTTTCAGTAAAAACATACGGGATGCGGCTGCATTTTCCCATATCACAGAGGGTATGGTTGCACTTGCTGTTCATATGCAGGAAGAGCTGCGTCAGTCGGACTTTTATCCGGCCTATCTGGAGCTGGAGATTTCGGATCAGAATCCGGATTTTCCATCACCGCATCTCATGACAGCATCGGGACATCCCGTGCGTCTGATGGGTATTATTGACCGTGTGGATCTGTTTCAGGACGGCGATACAGAATGGGTACGTGTTGTAGATTATAAAAGCGGCGGTAAAAAATTCGCCTTGGGTCATTTGCTGTATGGGCTGGATATGCAGATGCTTCTGTATTTATTTTCGGTGACAGAGCCGGGGGCAAAGCTTTCCAACGGAAAACCTGCCGGAGTTTTATATTTGCCGGCAGGTATGCCTGAATGTCGTGCAGAGCGTGGTTCAGAAACATCTTATGAGGAGATTTTGAATCAGCAATATAGGATGAACGGTCTGCTTCTGGAGGATGCAAAGCTCATCCGCCACATGGATCGGGAACTGTCCGGAAAATATGTTGCGGCAAAGCTTTTAAAGGATGGTGTTTCTCTGGGCAAGCAGCAGGGCAATTTTCTGAAAGAATCCCAGATGAAGAAGCTGCGTCGCTATGTGAAAAAAAAGACCGTGGAAACCGCAGAAGCCATTTACGGAGGCGATGTATCGGTCAGTCCGCTGCTGCTGTGTGACCGGGACGCCTGTGCATTTTGCACCTTTGGGGATCTTTGCGGAAACGGCGATTTGCATAAGCTGCGCAAAATGGATGGAACGTCTGAGGAATTAAAGGAGCAGCTGCTCCGGCAGCTGGATGAACAGGAGGAAGAGAACGATGGCATGGACGACACAACAGCAAACAGCGATTGATGCCCGGGGCAGTGGTCTGATTGTATCGGCAGCCGCAGGCAGCGGAAAGACCTCTGTTCTGGTGGAGCGTCTGACAAAAATCATTTCGGACAGCATCCATCCGATTCCGGTGGAACGGATGATTGTGGTGACTTTTACCAATGATGCAGCATCTGAAATCAAACAGCGTTTGTCCTCTTCCTTAGAAAAGGCAATTGCAGAATCACCGGAGGATGCATGGCTGCGCCGTCAGCAGATGCTGCTTTCCGGTGCAAGGATTTCCACCATCAATGCCTTTTGTTTTGATTTTATTCGGGAGCATACCGGTGACGGTGAAATTACCTCCGGATTTCGTGTGCTGGATGAAGCGGAACATGATCTGCTTTGTGCAAAAGCAGCAGATGAGGTGATCGGACAGTGGCATAAAAACAGAAAAGAAGATATGCGGCTGCTGTGGGATGCGTTCTGCGGAAAGACCGACCGGCCGCTTGAATCCCTTGTGCTGGATTTGCACCGCTTTTTTGGCTCCATTCCTTTTCGGGAAATCTGGCTGAAAAAGGCACTGGAAGCCTATCAGAAGCCTGAGAAGGAAAACATTTATGCATGTAATATGATAAAACGATTCCGTTCAGAGATTGGGGTCATCCGAAAAATTGCGGATCATGCAGTAGAAATGGCAGCAGATTTATATGATTCAAAAAATAATGTTCTGGACTGGGTGATGGCAGATGCCGATTGTATTGCCATGCTGTACCGATTGCTTCATGAGGAGACACCGGATGCAGAACGGATTTGCGCACAGGTAAAAACAGCCCAGTGCCTGCATACAGGCAAGCGATATCCGACTGTGCGAAAAAAAGAGGTTTCCAGTATATCCTTATTTGATCAGGTCAAGGAACTGCGAAAGCAATATGATGAGCGTTTCAAGGAGCTTCTGAGCGATATTCGAACGACATTGCCGTACTTTGAAAGCGATATGCAGGCGCATTTGCAGCTGCTGCCGCTTCTGGCAGAGCTGGAGCAGGATTTGTCGGATGCACTCTGGCGGCTGAAAGTAGAACGAAACGGTCTGAGCTTTGATGATGGTGAGCAGCTGACCTTACAGCTGCTCAGTCAGGTAGATGCGGATGGTACAGTGCATCCGTCTGCACTTGCCAAAGAAATGGCAGCCTATTATGAACTGATTATGATTGATGAATATCAGGATTCCAACAATAAGCAGGACTATATTTTCAAGCTTTTGTCCCGCAACTGCATCGCTCCGGAAACTGGTGCACTGCGGTATGGAGACAATGTATTTCTGGTAGGTGATGTCAAACAGAGCATCTATCAGTTCCGCATGGCGAATCCCCGCAATTTTGCAGCAGCTGTTTCTGAGACAGAGCCTTTTTCGGCAGAAAGCAAAGCTCCCTTGCGGCTGATTCGTCTGAATCAGAATTTCCGCAGCAGCGGGCAGGTGATTGCTTTTGTTAATTTTTTGTTTTCGCAGCTGATGTCAGAGCCATGCGGGGATATTGCATATAATGAAGATGAATGGCTGTATGCCGGAGCAAAAAGTTATCAGACGCTGCCGGAAGAGCAGCAGGCGGTGGAAATTGCCATATTGCCTGAAAAGGATGATGCAGATGAAACGGCAGATGCATGCCTGATTTATACGGTAGAGACCATCCGAACGATGCTGAATGAAGGCTATCCCGTTATGCAGCGGGATGGCAGTACACGCCCCTGCACACCGGAGGATTTCTGCATCCTGCTGCGGAATAAAGCACCTGCGCAGGCTTATGTGAAGGCATTGGAGCAGTTGAAAATTCCTGCAAAGGGGATGGAGGAAACGGGTTATTTGCAGTCCAAGGAAATCAGTCTGCTGCTCAATCTTCTGCGTGTACTGGATAATCCGCTTCTGGAAACACCTTTGGCAGCCGTCATGCTTTCGCCCATGTTTTCCTTTACAGCAGACGATCTGGCAGTCGTTCGTCTGGCGGATAAAAATCAGAATCTGTATGCGTCTCTGTGTCTGCTTCTGGAGCAGGCAGCGCATACGCCGGAGCATCTGTCCTGTTCTGAAGCACTGCTGGAAAAGTGCCGCAATCTGTATGAGGTTTTGCAGCAGCTTCGCTATGACAGTGCATTGTATTCGCTGGAAACGCTGATTCGCAGAATCTATGAAACCACGGATTTTCTTTCTGTCATGCAGCTGTATCAGGATGGTGAGAAAAAACGTGCCAATCTGCATTTGCTTTTGCAGTATGTACGGCAGTATGAGGAAAATATGTCCCGGAGCAATTGCGGCGGTATCACAGGGTTCCTTCGGTATATCGATCATATGCTGGAAAAAGGACGGGATTTTCAGCAGGCAAGTGCATCCGGCGGTTCGGATTCTGTGGTAGCAGTCAAAACCATGCACGGTTCAAAGGGGCTGGAGTATCCCTTTGTATTCGTTTGTAAAACGGAAACAAAATTTTCTCAGCTGGATACTTTGAAAAAGCTGCATTGTACAGACAGCGATATGGCAGGTTTCCGTCTGCAAAATCCGGAGACATTGGAAAAGTATCAGTCGCTTCCGTATCAGGTGATTTTACAGGAAAAGAAGATGCAGACACGCAGCGAGGAAATGCGTTTGCTGTATGTGGCACTGACCCGTGCCAAGCAAAAGCTGTTTCTGCCGATGTGTTATGGAGCAGCTGAAAAGAAAAATCTGGAAAATTACAGGGAGCTTTTGCGTGGATTACAGGAACTTCCGGTTTCTGTAATCAGCGGAGCCCATTCCATGGCGGACTGGCTCTGGATGAGCCTGATGCTGCGGGGGGATGCAGCTTTTCAGCAGCTTGTACCGGAATCCATGGGCGTGGGCGGCGGACAGGGTTCATTTCCGGAGCTGCATCTGCATTATACGAATGTATATGCGTACTCTGATTTATCGCCGGAGGAGTCTGTACCCATGCCGCAGCCTCAGGCGGATACCCTTGCAGAAATACGCCGAATGATGGCCTATCACTATCAGTCCCAGGAACTGGAGCAGGTTTCTCTGCTCAGTGTATCTGCCATTTCCAAGGCAGAATCAGGGGATGCACTGACGATGAAGCGTCCTCGGTGCATTCGTACAGAACAGAAACAGCTGACGGGTGCAGAGCATGGCACGGCGGTTCATGCTTTTTTCCAGTATTGTCGGTTTTCTGCTGCGGAAAAGGATGCCCTTGGGGAGGTACGTTACCTGTACCAGATGGGCTATCTCACCGAAGAGCAGATGAAAACCATCCATGCTCATGAGATTGAACCGTTTTTTATACATCCTTTGTATCAGCGCATGCGTAGTGCCCGAATGATTTTACGGGAACGAAAATTTCTGGTACGGTTCAGCGATCTGAATTTGCCGGAGACACTGAGCGAAGAAGCATTTCAGACACTTGCACAGTATCGTCAGTCCCAGAGTATGCTCAAAGGTATTATTGACCTTGCATTTCTGGAGGAAGACGGTTATGTGCTGATGGATTATAAAACGGATGTGGTATCAGATCCGCAGGAGCTGTGTGAACGATACCGTTTGCAGATCTATATATATCGTCTTGCTCTGGAGCAGATGACCGGAAAGACGGTAAAGGAATGCTGGATTTATTCAACGCATCTGCACGAGGCAATTGCAGTCAATTGCAGATACTGAGGAGGAATTGCATCATATGGAAAATCTGACCAATATACAGGTTGTCAAGTCCATTATGGAAAAGCACGGCTTTCATTTTTCAAAAAAGCTGGGGCAGAATTTTCTGATCAATCCGTCTGTATGTCCAAGGATTGCAGAGCTGGGCAATGCTGCACCGGGTTACGGCGTGCTGGAAATCGGAACGGGTATAGGCGTACTGACCGCAGAGCTTGCCAAACGTGCGGACAAGGTGACTGCCGTAGAGGTGGATGCACGTCTTTTGCCCATTCTGGAGGAGACGGTAGGGGAATATAAGAATCTGCATATCATTCACAGCGACATTCTGGCATGTGATTTGCAGAAGCTGATAGAAGAAGAGTTCCCGGGACTGAAGGTGGCTGTCTGTGCCAATTTGCCCTATTATATTACGACACCTATTTTGATGTATCTGCTGGAAAGCCGTGCTCCCATCGACACAATTACGGTGATGGTGCAGAAAGAGGTTGCAGACAAACTGTTTGCACAGGTGGGCACCCGTGCAGCAGGTGCCATTACCGTTGCCGTGAATTATTATGGTACGGTGGAGAAGCTGTTTTCTGTATCCCGGGGCAGTTTTATGCCGGCACCCAATGTGGACTCCGCAGTGATTCAGATTCGTGTAGGCAGTCCGTGGCATGAAAAAGTCAAGGATTCTGCGCATTTTTTCCGTATGGTAAAATGCGGTTTCCAGCAGCGCAGAAAAACGCTGGTGAATGCCCTGTCCGGTGTGATGGGCTATGATAAAAATACAGTTACATCGGTATTGGATGATCTGTCTCTTCCGGCAGCTGTACGGATTGAGGCACTGACCATGCAGCAGCTTGCGGATCTGAGCAATGCGCTGATATGTTTTGAAGCAGGAAGAAAAAAATCGGAAAATGAAAAAAAGACTGGACAAATGAGAGGGAATGTGTTATAATATCCTATAACAGGAATCCTTTAAGTCGATCCCGTGAGGTTGGCAAGGCATTATGAACAGGAAAGAACCAGAAATGGGAGCTTTCTCTATGTATACGGTCGTAGTGCACCTACTTGTCAAATGATGAGCAGGTGCTTTTTTTGCAGCTGATATTTTTAGGAGCTGATTCTATGAATAATTATACCGTAATTATGGATGAAAATGCAATGCAGCGTGCGGTTGCCCGGATTACCTACGAGATTCTGGAGCGCAACCGTGGTGCAGAGAATCTTTGCATGGTGGGAATCCTTTCACGGGGTGTGATACTGGCGCAGCGGATTGCACAGAAAATCCGGGAACTGGAGCATGTAGATGTGCCGCTGGGTGCGTTGGATATCACATCTTATCGGGATGACCGTACCGTGGAAAATCATACAGAAAAAACAAAAATTGATTTTTCTCTGCAAAATCAGCGTGTGGTTCTGGTAGATGATGTATTATATACCGGTCGGAGCTGCCGTGCTGCTATTGATGCCATGATGTCTATGGGAAGACCGGCATGCATTCAGTTGGCGGTGCTGATTGACAGAGGACATCGTGAGCTGCCCATTCGTCCGGATTATGTGGGAAAGAATGTGCCCACCGCCAAGACAGAAAAGGTAAAGGTTGCTGTCAAGGAACTGGATCAGGCAGACAGTGTATCTATTTTTCGATAAGGAGTGAAAGCAATATGAGCGCATCCATTTTACTGAAAGATCTGACAGTAGCAGATGCCGAAGGTGTGCGCCGGTGCAATCTGCTGATTGAAGAGGGGAGAATTACCAATCTCAATGGTCAGCATGCAGATGTTGTGTATGATTGCAGCAAACTGACGGCATTGCCGGGATTGTTTGATATGCATGTGCATCTTCGGGATCCGGGATTTACAGCAAAGGAAGACATTCTGACCGGTTGTGCAGCTGCCCTTGCAGGCGGTGTAACAGGTCTGGCTTGCATGCCCAATACCAAGCCGGTGATTGATACGCCGGAAACCGTGCGCTATATCCTGAATAAGGCAAAGGATACAGGGGTGGCTGTTCATCCTGTGGGATGCATTACTAAGGGCATGGGCGGTACACAGCTCAGTGATTTTGATGCGCTGAAGGAAGCCGGAATCTGTGCAGTTTCTGATGACGGACGTCCGGTGGAAAACGCAGAAATGATGCGCAGAGCGTTGATTGAAGCGAACCATTGCGGCATTCCGGTCATTTCGCACTGTGAAGATTTATCTATCATCAACGGCGGCATCATTCATCGGGGCAATGTTTCCGAGGAGCTGGGCGTTCCGGGAATGGATCGTGCGTCAGAGGATTCCATTACAGCACGAGAGATGATTCTGGCAGCCAGTGCCGATGTGCCGATTCATATTGCCCATGTCAGCACAAGGGGCTGTGTGGAAATGATTCGCTTTGCAAAGCAGCAGGGGGTAAAGGTCACATGTGAAACCTGTCCCCATTATTTTCTGTTAACGGAAGATGCCGTTCGCTGTATGGATGCAGACTATCGTATGAATCCGCCGCTGCGGGAGGAATCAGACCGGCTTGCTGTACTGGAAGGTGTACTGGACGGCACCATTGACTGTATTGTGACCGATCATGCACCGCATACACCGGAAGAAAAGAAGGATTTCTATCGTGCGCCCAATGGTGTGATTGGTATGGAAACCTCGCTTTCGGCAACATTGACCCTGTATCATGAGGGAAAGCTGACGCTTCCGCAGATTGTAGAGCGTATGGCAGTAAAGCCCCGTGAAATTCTGGGACTGCCCGTACCGGAAATTGCAGAGGGTGCAGAGGCGAATCTGTGTATTGTGGATCTTGCCTACGCATGGACAGTTCATCCCAAAAAGCTGCATTCAAAGGCGAGAAATGCCGTATTTAAAGGCAAGACCTTTGTAGGAAAGCCTGTCATGACGATTTCCGGCGGAAAAATTCGTTACAGAGATACGGAATATCCGTTTTCTATTGTGTAAATCATAAAATAAAGGAGTATGAGTCTATGTCATTTGACCGATTGATTCAGGGCATTCAGAGAACAAAGAATCCTTCTGTAGTGGGTCTTGATCCGAAGCTGGATTATGTACCGAAGTACATTTGTGAAAGACATTTTGCGCAGGAGGGGACGACACTGAAAGCAGCTGCCAATGCGATTCTGGAATTCAACTGTACCATCATTGATGAAATTTATGATATTGTACCGGCCATCAAGCCGCAGGCTGCTTATTATGAAATGTATGGCTATGAGGGTGTACGTGTTCTGGCGGAGACCATTCAATATGCCAAGAGCAAAGGCATGTTCGTCATGACCGATGGAAAAAGAAACGATATCGGAGCAACGATGGAAGCCTATGCAGCGGCACATCTGGGCACTGTACTGGTAAACGGTGCAGAAATGGAGCCCTTTGGTGCGGATGCACTGACGGTCAACGGTTATCTGGGCACAGATGGCATTGCACCGCTTCTGAAAATCTGCAAGGAGCAGGATAAGGGGATTTTTGTATTGGCAAAGACATCGAATCCATCCAGCGGAGAGCTTCAGGATCGTTGTATTGATGATACACCGATTTATGCGGTAATGGGGGATATGTGTGAAAACTGGGGTGCGGATACCATCGGCGCATATGGTTATTCTGCGGTAGGCGCAGTCGTAGGAGCCACTTATCCGGAGCAGCTGACTGAGCTGAGAAAACGTTTGCCGCATACAATGTTTCTGGTACCGGGCTACGGTGCACAGGGCGGAGGCGCAGCCGGTCTGGCAGGGGCATTTGATGAAAAGGGTCTGGGTGCGATTGTCAATTCCTCCAGAGCCATTATGTGTGCTTATAAGAAAGAGGAGAATTGCCCGGAGACACAGTTTGCACAGGCTGCACGGCGGGAGGCAATCCGTATGCGGGATGATATCACATCCTACATTCATCTGGGATAAGCAAGTTCAATTTCATTGAGACTGAAATATTTGAATAGAAGGGACTGTTGTCATGATTCTGTTTAATCAAGGCGAAAAGGCATGGCTGCTGCTGGCGGATGGTACTGTGTATGAAGGAATCAGCTGCGGCGCAAAGGGTAGTGTAATCGGTGAAGTGGTTTTCACTACAGGCATGACTGCGTATCAGGAGACATTAACTGACCCAAGCTATTACGGTCAGATTGTTACGCAAACATTTCCGTTGATTGGAAATTATGGTGTAAACGAAGCAGATAATGAATCTTCAAAATCCTACATCGGCGGATATATTATACGTGAATGGTGTAATACACCTTCTAATTTCCGTATGGAGGGGGACATTGATACATTCCTGAAGGAACAGAATATCATCGGCATTCACAGCATTGATACCCGGAGCCTGACCCGTAAAATCCGTGAAGTGGGTGTTATGAACGGCATGATTACTACAGAGCCGATTACAGATAAGGAGGCTCTGCTGGAATCCATCCGTGCCTATACCATTCGGGATGCAGTGGTGAACGTAACCGGTACGGAGCAGCGCACCTATACGCCGGAGGAGATAAAGTATCGTGTGGGCTTGTTTGACTTTGGCTATAAGCGCAACATTCGTCAGGAGCTTGTGGCAAGAGGCTGTGAAGTGACCGTGCTGCCTGCCATGACATCGGCAGAAACGGTAAAGTCCATGAATCTGGATGGCATTATGCTGTCCAACGGTCCCGGAGATCCGTCTGAAAATCAGGCTTTGATTGAAAATGTAAAAGCAGTTGCTGAACTGGGGCTTCCGGTTTTCGGTATTTGTCTGGGTCATCAGCTGCTGGCACTTTCTCAGGGCTGCCGTACAGAAAAGCTGAAATACGGTCATCGGGGTGCCAATCAGCCGGTCATTGATCTGGCAACGATGCGCACCTATGTGACCAGTCAGAATCACGGCTATGCAGTAGTCGGTGACAGTCTCAGTCCGGAGATTGGCTCTGTTTCTCATATCAATGCAAACGATCAGACCTGTGAGGGCATTCGTTATCATAAAATCAACGCATTTACCGTACAGTTCCATCCGGAGGCACATGGCGGTCCGCTGGATACAGCCTATCTGTTTGATGAATTCGTTGCAGCTATGAGAAAGGAGAAAGAGAAGCTATGCCGCTGAGAAGTGATATCAAAAAGGTACTTGTAATCGGCTCCGGTCCCATTATCATCGGACAGGCTGCTGAATTTGACTATGCAGGCACACAGGCATGCCGTGCATTGAAGCAGGAGGGCATTGAGGTGGTTCTCATTAACTCCAATCCTGCAACCATTATGACGGATAAGGCCATGGCAGATAAGGTTTATATTGAACCGCTGACACTGGATGTTGTAAAGCGTGTGATTCAGATTGAAAAACCGGACAGTCTGCTTTCCACTATGGGCGGACAGACTGGTCTGACGCTTTCCATGCAGCTGGCTGAGGAGGGCTTTCTGGAAGCAAACCATGTCAAGCTGCTGGGTGCAGATCCGCTGACCATTCATAAAGCGGAGGACAGACAGGCATTTAAGGATACTATGGAAAAAATCAATCAGCCGTGTATTCCCTCTAAGGTAGTAGAAACCGTGGAGGATGCCGTGGATTTTGCCAAGGAAATTGGCTATCCGGTGATTGTACGTCCTGCATTTACACTGGGCGGTACAGGCGGCGGTATTGCGGATGATGAAGAAATGCTGCGTGACATTTGTAAAAATGGTCTGCGTCTTTCACCGATTACACAGGTGCTGATTGAAAAATGTATCAGCGGCTGGAAAGAAATTGAGTTTGAGGTGATTCGTGACCGCAAGGGGAATGTCATTACCGTCTGCTCCATGGAAAACTTTGACCCTGTGGGCGTTCATACGGGTGACAGTATCGTCATTGCGCCGGCAGTGACGCTGACAGACAGGGAATACCAGATGCTGCGTACTGCTGCGCTGAATATTATCAGCGAGCTGAAGGTAGAGGGTGGCTGTAACTGTCAGTTTGCCCTGCATCCCACCAGTATGCAGTATGCGGTCATTGAAGTAAATCCTCGTGTATCCCGATCTTCTGCATTGGCATCCAAGGCAACAGGTTATCCCATTGCAAAGGTAGCCACTCGAATTGCCATTGGTTATACGCTGGATGAAATCATCAATCAGGTCACTGGAAAAACCTATGCCTGCTTTGAGCCGGCACTGGACTATGTGGTAGTCAAATATCCCAAGTGGGCATTTGACAAGTTTGTTTATGCAAAACGTACACTGGGTACTCAGATGAAAGCAACCGGTGAGGTTATGGCAATCGGTACCAGCTTTGAGCAGGCCATTATGAAAGCCGTTCGTTCCATTGAGCTGGGCGTGGATTCCATGAATATGAAAAAGTATGAGGAAAAGCCGCTGGAAGAAATCATGGAAATGCTGAAATCGGTGGATGATGAAAGAGCCTTCCAGCTGTATGAGGCACTCAAGCGTGGTGTATCTGTGGATGAACTGCATAAGCTGACCATGGTGGATAACTGGTTCCTGAACAAGCTGTTGAATCTGGTCAATCTGGAACGTTGGCTTGCTGAGGGTGAGCTGACAGAAGAAAAGTACAAGCTTGCAAAGCAGTATGGTTATCTGGACAGCACCATTGAACGGATGTCCGGTCAGAAATGTCCCATGCATACCCATGCGGTCTATAAGATGGTTGATACCTGTGCCGGAGAATTCAAGGCAGAAACACCGTACTTCTATTCCACATATGATGAGGAAAATGAAGCCCTGCAATTTATAGAACGCAATAAGAATGATAAGAAAAAGATCATCGTATTTGGTTCCGGTCCGATTCGTATCGGTCAGGGTATTGAGTTTGACTACTGCTCTGTACACTGTGTATGGACGCTGAAAGAAATGGGATGCGAAGCGATTATCTGCAACAACAATCCGGAAACGGTTTCTACAGACTTTGATACAGGTGACCGTCTGTATTTTGATCCGCTGACCAAGGAGGATGTTGCCAACATCATCCACACCGAAAAGCCTTATGGTGTTGTGGTACAGTTCGGCGGTCAGACTGCCATTAAGCTGACACGTTATCTGGCAGATATGGGTGTACGTATTTTAGGCACATCTGCGGATGACATTGATGCAGCTGAAGACAGAGAGCGTTTTGATGAGCTGCTGAACAGATGCGGTATTCCCCGTCCCCAGGGCGAAACGGTTATGAATACAGAAGAAGCACTGGCTGCTGCCAATCATCTGGGTTATCCGGTGCTCATGCGTCCGTCCTATGTATTGGGCGGTCAGAATATGATCATTGCTCATTCCGATAAGGATATTGTAGAGTATATGGAAATCATCATGAGCCATATGATTGAAAATCCGGTTCTGATTGACAAGTATATGATGGGTACAGAGGTAGAAGTGGATGCCATCTGTGATGGAAAGGACTTCCTGATTCCGGGCATTATGGAGCATGTAGAGCGTGCAGGTGTTCATTCGGGTGATTCCATTTCCATTTATCCGGCGCAGAATCTCAGTGAAAAGATTACACAGACCATTATTCGCTACACAGGTCTTCTTGCAAAGGAATTGCATGCAGTGGGTCTGATTAATATTCAGTATGTTGTCTATAATAATGAAGTGTATGTCATTGAGGTGAATCCTCGTTCTTCCAGAACGGTGCCCTATATCAGTAAAGTGACGGGCATTCCCATGGTGGATCTTGCTACAAAGATTATGTTGGGAGAAACACTGGAAAGTCTGGGATATCAGGGTGGACTGTATCCTTCCGGCGATTATGTAGCGGTTAAGGTGCCGGTGTTCAGCTTTGAAAAGCTTCAGGATGTAGATACCATGTTGGGACCGGAAATGAAGTCTACGGGTGAATGCTTAGGCATCGGCAGAAATCTGGAGGATGCCCTGCTGAAAGGTCTGATAGCCGCAGGCTATGACCTGAAGCGTGAAGGCGGTGTATTGATTTCTGTCCGTGATACAGACAAGCAGGAGATTATTCCCATTGCAGACAAGCTGGCACGTATGGGCTTTGAACTGTACGGAACCAGCGGTACGGCAAGTATGCTCAATCGGAATATGATTGCCACCAATCTGGTGCGCAAGATTTCCGAAGGTACGCCGAATACCATCTCTCTGCTGGAAAGCGGTAAGATTCACTATATGATCTCGACTTCTGAAAAAGGCAGACTGCCGGCACGTGACAGCGTTCGGATGCGCCGCAAGTCTGTAGAGCGTTCCATCTGCTGTCTGACAGCCATTGATACAGCAGCAGCTCTGGCGAATGTTCTGGATTCCGGACGTTCTCTGGATGATGTAGAGCTGATTGACATTACAAAGATTTAAGAGCCTGTTTAAGGACATCATAGCGAAAACTGCGGGCGGGGCACTTCCCGTCCGTACTTTCTTTTTTGAGGAGGCGTGAATATGAAATATACAAAGGCACTTTATCCCATTGTAAAAAAGGCAGTTCTGGGGAAAAACCTGTTTCGTCTGGATATTCTTTGTCCGGATCTTGTACAGGCAGCACAGCCGGGGCAGTTTGTACACATTCTGCCGGAGGGTCGTACACTGCGCAGACCCATTTCCATTTGTAATATGGACAAAGAAAAGGGCATTCTGACAATTGTATTTGAAGTCAAGCAGTCCGGCACCGAGTGGATTGCAAACCGGAATGCAGGTGAGAATCTGGATATATTGGGACCGCTGGGACATGGCTTTACATTGCAGCCGGATGCAAAAAAGGTCATTCTCATTGGCGGCGGAATCGGCACACCGCCTATGCTTCCGCTTGCAAAGTATTACGGCAGCAAGGCAACGGTAATCTGCGGTTTCCGCAGTGCAGAATGTGTGATTTTGCAGGATGAATTTACCAAGACAGGCGCACAGACTGTGCTTTGTACGGATAATGGTACAGCCGGCAGAAAGGCACTGGTTACGGAGCCTATGAAGGAACTGCTTGCAGCAGGCGGTGTGGATGCAGTTTATGCATGCGGACCTGCGCCCATGCTGAAATTTGTATCAGCAATCGCCAATGAAGCGGATGTATTCTGTGAGATTTCTCTGGAAGAGCGTATGGGCTGCGGCATTGGTGCCTGTCTGGTATGTGCATGCAGGCTGCAAAAGGAAGGCAAGGATATCATGGGACATGTTTGCAAAGACGGTCCTGTTTTCTCATCCAAGGAGGTGCAGTGGTAATGGCAGATCTTTCTGTTAGAGTTGCAGGTATTGATTTTAAAAATCCGGTGATTCCGGCTTCCGGCGTATTCGGCTATGGCAGGGAATATGAGGAACTGTTTCCCCTTTCCAAATTAGGCGGCATTGCAACAAAGGGTACAACTGTTACTATGCGTCCGGGCAATCCGTCTCCCCGTATTGCGGAGACACCCTCCGGTATGCTGAATTCTGTAGGCTTACAGAATCCGGGCGTTGATGCATTTATCGAACGTGAGCTGCCCAATCTTCTGACAAAGGATACAGTAATTCTGGCAAATATTGCAGGCTCCACTATAGATGAGTGCGTAACCATTGCAGAAAAGCTGGATGAAACAGCCGTTCATATGATTGAGCTGAACATTTCCTGCCCCAACGTAAAAAAAGGCGGTGCAGCATTCGGCGTACACTGTGATTCTGCTGCTGCCATTACAGAAGCAGTCCGTCACGCAACCCGAAAGCCGCTGGTGGTGAAGCTGTCTCCCAATGTTACGGATATAGCTGAAATTGCCCGTGCTGTAGAAGCTGCCGGTGCAGATGCGGTTTCATTGATTAACACGGTGCTGGGCATGCGTATTGATATTCGTTCACGCAGACCGATTTTAAAGAACAATGTAGGCGGCATGTCAGGGCCTGCGGTATTTCCGCTGGCAGTGCGTATGGTATGGCAGGTTGCCAATGCCGTATCCATTCCGGTGATTGGTATGGGCGGTATTGACAGCGGTGCAGCCGCTATTGAAATGATGATGGCGGGGGCAAGTGCTGTGCAGGTAGGCGCAGCCATCTTTACGGATCCCTATGCACCGGTACGCATCATTGAGGAGATGAATGCGTTTCTGGATGAAAACGGCATAGATGATATCAAGAGCATCATCGGCAGTGTACAGCCGTGGTAAAATTGCAGAGCAGGGAGGAGCAGTATGGTAATTCTGGCGGTAGATTTTGGTGATGCACGAACGGGACTGGCTGTATGTGATAAAAGCGAATTTCTGGCATCGCCGGCTGGTGTGATTGCAGAAAAAGATTTTCATCAATGTATGCAAAAGGTTGCACAGGAGGCAGCTGCACATCATGCAGAGCTGATTGTGGTGGGGTATCCGAAAAATATGAACGGCACCATCGGTGAGCGTGCAGAAAAATGTCAGGCATTTGCAGATGGATTAAAAGAAATGGTCACGTGTCCGGTGGAGCTGTGGGACGAGCGTTGTACAACCGTATCCGCACATAATTACCTGAACGTGACCAATACAAGAGGAAAGAAACGAAAAGCAGTAGTTGATGCAGTTGCAGCAACCATTATTCTGGAAAGCTATTTAGGGTTCCGGAAAAATCAGCGAGCTTCTGCTACATGATCAGAGAGGTGATATCATCCAGAACACAACCGGCGGCTTTGATGGCTTTGTTTGTGTTCTTGCGGATATCATGTTTCTGTTTGGAAGTTGCTTTGGACATCATATAGAAAACAGTTCCCACTGTTGCACCAATTGTTAAGCCTTTTGCGATAGATTTTACAGTCATACGTTCACCTCCTTGGGATTAGTATCGCAAAAACGGGGACATGTATGCGCAGGGTGGGAATGGGAAATTGCACCGCAGGGAGATTGTTATTATGCAGCAAATCAACATCGTTCTGGTAGAACCTCAGATTCCGCAAAATACAGGAAATATTGCACGTACCTGTGCAGTTACCGGAGCAAGACTGCATCTGGTAAAGCCTATGGGCTTTACGGTTACAGATAAGCATCTCAAGCGAGCCGGTCTTGACTACTGGGATAAGCTGGATATAACCTATTACGAAAATCTGGATGATTTTTTTGAAAAGAATCAGGGAACCTACTATTTTTTCACCACAAAGGGCAGACATCGCCATAGTGATATACATTATGAGGGGAATATATACCTGATTTTCGGCAGAGAGGACAAGGGGCTTCCGGAGGATTTGCTGTATCGCAATGAGCCGTTCTGTGTACGGATTCCCATGCGCAGCACACTGCGCAGTCTGAATCTTTCCAATTCTGTGGCAATTGCTGCTTATGAAGTGCTGCGTCAGTGGGACTATCCAGAGCTTACGGCGATGGGTGAGCTGACGAAGTATACATGGGAATAATCGGCGAAGCCGTCCTTTATGAAATTTGAATATTTTCATTCAGAAAAGGGGCTGTTGCAATTTTGCAGCAGCCCCTCTGATGTACTTTTTCGATTATACTCTTCCAATTACCTTACCGCAGCATCGGACATAGCTGTCATGTTTCAGCAGAATATCTGCATAGGCATCGTTCAGGGAAATCAAACGGTCACCGCCGAATTTTTTGATATAGCCATTGCCGTCCACGATAAAAATGCCGATTTCTCCAAATTGAACCGCTTCTGTTTGTTTGACCAGAACAATATCTCCGTTATGATAAATGGGTTCCATGCTGTCTCCATTGATGGTCAGTGCATAGTCTGCTTTTCGTGCTTCCGGTGAATCGGGTACCTGAATTTCCTCCCAGCTGTCTCCCTCATCCAAAAAGAAGCCGGTGCCGGCGGAAACCTGATAGGAACTGCTGCGGATGGTAATCATAGGAATCTGTCGTTCTGTTTTTTGCTCCGTGCATCGCTGATATTCTGCCTCCAGCACAATGGATACGATTTTTTTTCCATGTGCATCCAGTTTGTTCCATTGCTCTGCAATCAGCCGTTCTTCCTTTGTCGGCAGAACATGCTGCTTCGGATTTTCAGCAGATCTTCCCAGCAGATAATCAATGCTGACGCCGAAAAAGTCAGCAATGCTGCACAGAAGCTGACCGTTTGGTTCACGGCTGTTTTTTTCATAATTATTATATGTTGTATAAGGCAGCTGCAAAGCATCTGCCGTTTGACGAACGGTCAGACCATGTGCCTCCCGGATTTTTTGTAGACGATTTTCAAACATTCTGTATGCCTCCAAAATCTGATATTCTTATTATACTCAATTTGCGCCAATCTGTCAATAGAAATATCTCAATTTGACACATTCATTCACCGGAGCCATACAGGAAAAACTGCAAAATCCACCGAAAAGATGTGTGCGAAAAGATGTTAAACAGGCTCTTAACTACGCCACTGCTTTCGGAACTGACCAGCTGTCATACCTTCATAGGAGCGAAACAGTCGGTTAAAATAGCTGACATCATCGATGCCGCAGGCATGACCAATTGCTTCAATCTGCATATCTGAAAAGCGAAGCAGCTTTTTGGCATGCTGAATCCGGCAGGTTGCCAGATATTGAATAATTGTCATACCATACTGATTGCGGAATGAGCGCAGCATATAATATTTACTGACGCAGAATTCTCTGCTCAGATCATCCAATGTAATTTTTTCTGCAAAATGAGATTCAATGTAAGATTTAATCAATGCACCCTTTTCAGAGATACTGCTTGCTGCATTGCTGATTTCATCGGTATCGGATGAGAACAGAGTTACCAGATTGACCAGCGTGTGCAATTGTAATGAAATATGATATTCAAAATTGGGCTTTTTTTCGCTGATGAGCTTTTCCAGTGATTCATATACGTTTATGAAAGGTTCCAGTTTTTTTGTATGGAGCAGAATAGAGTGATGCCGCTGATAGAAAAAGGCATATAAATTCTGCATGGATGCACTGTTACAGTGAATCCATACAAGTTCCAGCGGTTTGTCATGGCTGCTCTGGTATGAGTATCCATGGTTGCAGTCAATCCATACAATACATCCGGGCTTCAGCGAATAAAAATTGCCACGATAAGTCAGGGTTCCTGTTCCACGGGGAACAATGAGGAATAAATAGGAATCCAGTGCGTCACGCTGGCTGCAAAATCCGGGTTCACAGGAGAGCACGCCAATTTCCTGCAAATACAGAAGGCTGCTGCGTGCAAGCTGTGATGGTGTATGCAGGAAGCGATGAGAGCTTGTCTGCTTTTCCTGATTCTGAGATGTCTGCAAATCCGATTCCATGATGATACCTCCCAAAGAAAGCAATATCGTCTTGTTTTTCAGCAAGAATATCACTCGACAATTTACTGTAAATCTATTATACTATATATTGTCAACGAAGTAAAGCGTTACATTTCAATTTTTTACAATGAACGTTTTTTGTTGCGTATTCTTTTTCCTCATTTTCCTCATTGGTCAAAGGCTGATGCGAGTTTCTCGTGTCAGCTTTTCCTTTTGTAAAATTTATGTAAATTACCGGATAGCGTTGCAATCTTCGGCAGTTTGTGCTATAATGTAAGAAATATGCGTATGTTATTGAATAGGATTATATAGATTTGAGGTAGAATTATGCGATTGGAGAAAATGTTGATCGGAAGATACGATAAATCCGTATTTCTTACATATATTGGTGCAGGTGCAGCAGTGATTGGATGTGCATCTGCGCTGCACGGTGCCTTGACAATGGCTATGATTTGTCTGATTGTTTCCGGTGTATGCGATCTGTTTGATGGGAAGGTTGCCCGTATGTGTGACCGGGATGATTTGGGGAAAGCATTTGGTGTGCAGATTGACTCTCTTGCAGATGTTGTTGCATTTCTGATTTTGCCGTCCATATACGGTTATGTAGCTACGTTTACACTGCCCAGATGGAGCAAGAGTATTTTTGTTTTATATGTACTTGCGGGGCTCATACGTCTGGCATGGTTCAATCTTCATGCCACACTGGACAAACCGGTTCCGTATTATACGGGATTGCCGGTCACTTCAGCAGCGATTATCTTTCCGGTTCTGCATCTTCTGGGATTCTTTATTCATGGTATTCCGCTGCATATTATAATGGCGGTAACGGTTTCAGCAATGGCTGTAATGTTTGTGGCAAGAGTTCGTATTCCTAAATTTACAGGAATCTGGTATGCATTTTGCAGCGTAGCAGCGGTTGTAATGATTGCTGTATTCATTGTACTGAAATTTGTATTGAGGTGTGTATGAAAATTTATGATCGAGCAGCAGGCTGCTACACAGAAGAAGATCAATTTCAGCAGGGTTTGCTGCGTTTCTTTTATGGCAATCCATTTGGCCGCTTTTTGCTGTGGAGCATTGTAGCACGTCCGTGGGTATCAAAAATCGGTGCGTGGAAAATGAACCGAAAAAGCTCTGTGAAGAAAATTGCGCCGTTTGTGCAGCAATATCATATTGATTTATCCGGCTGTGAAAAACAGACCTTTACATCATTTAATGATTTTTTTACACGTAAGCGGAAAAATACGACAAATGCTGCCCCTGATGAGCTGATTGCCTGTGCAGATTCCCGTTTGTCCGTTTATCCGATTGACAAGCAGACGGTGCTGCGGATTAAGCAAAGCACCTATACCATTGCAGATATTCTGGAAGATGAAAGCCTTGCAAGGCAATATGGCGGTGGTTTGTGTCTTGTGTTTCGTCTGGCAGTGGAGGATTATCACCGGTATGCATTCTGCGACAGCGGACAACTGGGCACAAGCAAATTTATCCCCGGCATGCTGCACACTGTACGTTCCATTTCGGATGCCTATCATGTGTATACACGAAATGCCAGAGAGTGGACGGTTCTTCATACGGATCACTTTGGTGATGTCATTCAGATTGAAGTGGGCGCATTGATGGTGGGAAAAATTCGGAATCATCGTGCATCGGAGCATTTTGAAAGGCTGGAGGAAAAGGGCTATTTTGAATATGGTGGTTCTACCATTGTGCTGCTGTTTCAGAAGGATGCTGTAAAGATGGATGAGGATATTCTGAAAATCAGTGATACCGGCATAGAAGTGCGTGTGCGGATGGGAGAAAAAATCGGTTCTTGTATGTAATTTTTTCCAAAAATATGTAGAAATATCCAGTAACCTGAGACAAAATAGGTTCTCAGGTTATTTTTTTATAAATCATCTTTTGCTGTTTTTTTATATTTCTTTTATGGTAAAAATTATGCTTGCATTTTAAAAGAGCATGTGCTATAATATATCCGTATTCGGAGCGATGCTTTATCCCAAGGGAAAAGCAATCGGTTGAATCCGATACATAAAATTTCATATTCAGGAAGGAATGGTAACATGAAATCAACCATGAGAAAGAAAGTTGCAGGGTTGCTCGTGTTTACGGCACTGACCACAGCACTCAGCGGATGTAATGGCGCAGGTGACAAGACAGGTGAAGAGAATTCCTCTCAGATCACAGTCGGTATTGCTCAGGACTTGGAGGACAGTCTTGACCCTCACAAGGCAGAAGCAGCGGCGACCAGAGAAGTACTGTTTAATGTATTTGAAGGTCTGTACAAGCCGAATTGTGATGGAGAACTGATACCTGCTGTTGCCGAGCGTTGTGAATGTTCGGAGGATGGACTGAGTTATACGTTCACTCTTCGGGAGAATGTCAAATTTCATAATGGCAATACGGTAACGGCAGAGGATGTGATTTCATCTATTGAAACCTGTGCCGGTACCAATGGCGGAGAACCGCTGATACCGGCATTTTCTAATATTACGTCTATTGAAAAGACGGATGAAAAAACCATCGTGATTACGCTTGCCGAGCGTGATGCAGACTTTTTGTCTTATATCGCATCGGTAAAGGCGGCAATTACTCCTGCCGGTCAGACGGATGCAGATACGAATCCCATCGGAACCGGCCCGTATCAATATGTTTCCCGTTCTGCACAGGAAAACATTGTGATGGAAAAGTTTGATGATTACTGGGGCGAGGCAGCTTATATTGAAAATGTAACCTTTCAGGTATGTGCCGATTCTGATTCGTTGGTTATGAATCTGAATGGCGGTGCCGTTGACATGATGGCACATTTGCCTGTATCTCAGGCGCAGCAGCTCAACGATAATTTTACCGTTCTGGAAGGAACGATGAATCTGGTTCAGGGTGTATATCTGAATCATGAATTTGAACCTTTTCAGGATCAGCGGGTACGTCAGGCATTGTGCTATGCAGTGAATAAGGATGAGATTCTGGATATTGTTTCCGATGGAAAGGGCGAACAGGTCGGAAGCAGCATGTTCCCGAATTTCAGAAAATATTATCTGCCGGAGCTGAATGACACATATTCTTACGATCCGGAAAAGGCAAAGGAACTGCTTTCAGAAGCAGGTTATGAAAACAGTCTCAGTTTTACCATTACTGTACCCAGCAATTATCCTCAGCATGTAGCTACAGCACAGGTTGTAGCAGAGCAGCTGAAGGCAGTCGGTGTGACGGTGGATATTGAACAGGTGGAATGGAATACATGGCTGAGTGATGTATATTCCAATCGTCAGTATGAAGCAACCGTTGTGGGTGTGGATGCATCCAATCTGACGGCTTCCGCAATGCTCTCTCGGTTCTGTTCAGACGCAGGCAATAATTTTACCAATTATGAGAATGCGGATTACGATGCGACTTATGAAAAAGCACAGCTGGAAACGGATGACAGTGAACAGACGATTCTTTATCAGGCGTGCGAAACCATTCTGGCAGAGGATGCTGCCAATGTGTATATTCAGGATTTAGCGGAAATGGTGGCTCTGAGCAATGAATTTACAGGCTATGAATTTTATCCGCTGTATGTACAGGATATTTCAAAAATCAAGCCGGTTGAAGAACAGTAAAAAGGAGCAGAAGTCCGATGAAATACGCTGGAAAAAAGCTGTTGTCCATGCTGATAACATTGTTTGGCGTGTCGTTTTTGGTGTTTCTTGCTTTTGATCTGATTCCGGGAGATCCGGCTCTATCTCAGCTGGGCACTCAGGCAACACCGGAGCGTCTGGAAGCACTGCGTGAGGAAATGGGGCTGAATGAGCCGTTTTTCCTGCGGTATTTCAAATGGATTGCAGCTTTTTGTACCGGCGATTTTGGCATGTCCTATTCCTATCATATGTCAGTAGGCGATATGATTCTTGAAAAGCTGCCCATTTCCATTTGTATGACGCTGATGGCGTTCATCATGGTGCTGCTGCTCTCTATTCCCCTTGGCTTGCTGAGTGCAAAGCATGAGGGCGGAAAACTGGATACCGTGATCTGCGCATGCAATCAGGTGCTGATGTCTGTACCGCCGTTCTTTTCGGGTATCCTGATTACGTTGCTTTTCGGCATCGTTCTGAAATGGTTTACACCGGGCGGATTTGTCTCAGCCAATCAGAATATCGGTGCATTTCTGGGCTATTTATTTTTTCCGGCACTGGCGATTGCACTGCCCAAAGCGGCAATGGCAGTTAAGATGCTCCGCAGTTCTTTGGTGACAGAGTTAAACAAGGATTATCCCCGAACGGCATTCAGCCGTGGCAACACGAAAAATCAGGTGCTGCTGGGTCATGTGCTGAAAAATGCGCTGATTCCGGTGCTGACGTTTTTTGGCATGGCACTGACGGATATTCTTACCGGCAGCATCATTGTAGAGCAGGTTTTTAATATTCCGGGTCTGGGCAGAATTCTGCTGACATCCATCATGAATCGGGATTATCCGGTGGTGGAGGCGATTATTATGCTGATGGCAACGGTTGTCATTGTTGTGAATTTTCTGGTGGATTTGCTGTATCAGAAGCTGGATCCGCAGATTACCGTGGAGTAAACGCATGAAAAAACAAAGTACAACTTTTTGGATAGGTGCTGTATTGTCCGGCGTTGTTTTGCTGTTTTTGCTGATCGGTTGTTTCTGGACACCTTATGATCCTCAGGCAATTCATTCGGAATTAAAACTTGCCGGTGTATCTCTTGCACATCCCATGGGCTGTGATGCATTCGGACGTGATGTGCTGAGCCGTGTTATGGACGGCGGAACCAATACTTTATGGGTTGCCGGCGGAACTGTTCTGTTGGGTGCAGGTCTGGGCATTCTGATTGGAGCCGTGACAGGCTATTTCGGAGGACTTGCGGATACGATTTTTATGCGCATTGTGGATGCCCTTCTGGCATTTCCCAGTGTATTGCTTGCCTTGGTGGTCATTGCACTTTTAGGAACCGGAGAAAGCAATGTGATTCTTTCTCTGGGCATTGCCTTTGCTCCCAGTTTTGCCCGTGTTGTACGGGGGGAATTTCTCCGCAGCCGGTATCTTGGCTATGTACAGGCAGCCCGGCTTGCCGGTGCATCACACATTCGTATTATTTTCGTTCATATTCTTCCGAATATTCGTCCCGTTTTGATTTCAACACTGCTGATTGGTTTTAACAATGCGGTTTTATCGGAAGCAGCACTGAGTTATCTGGGCATTGGTGTACAGCCGCCCAAGGCAAGTCTGGGCAGTATGCTTGCCGAATCACAGACTTATTTATTTTCTGCACCGATGCTTTGTATCTTTCCCGGTGTAGTATTGATTTTATTGGTGCTGGGCTTTGGTCTGATGGGCGATGGTCTGCGCACTGGAAAAAAGTAGGAGGCCGGCATGGCAGTATTGGAAATTCGTCATCTGGATATTACTTTTTGGGATAGAAAACAACCTCAGAAAATTGTGGAGGATTTGAATCTCCATATGGAAGCCGGTGATCTGGTAGGACTTGTAGGGGAATCCGGTTCAGGAAAGACTATGAGTGCCCTTGCAATTGCAGGTTTGCTGCGGCAGAAGCATGTACAGATTCAGGGGGAAATTCTGCTGGATGGCTGTAATTTGCTGACTTGCACGCAGCAGCAGCTGAATCGGATTCAGGGCAGTCAGATTGGCATGATTTTTCAGGAGCCTATGACTTCACTGAATCCTGCACGTACTGTGGGCTGGCAGGTGGAGGAAGCTTTGCGGCTGCATACAAATTTGAATGCAAAGGAGCGCAGGGAACGTGCAATGGAAGCCTTGCGTGATGTGGAGCTTCCGGATGCAGAACGTATTTATCATGCATATCCTCATGCGCTTTCGGGAGGGCAGCGGCAGCGTGTAATGATTGCAGCTGCCATGATATGCAGACCGAAGCTGCTGCTGGCAGATGAGCCGACGACAGCTCTGGATGTGACGGTTCAGCAGCAGATGATGGCATTGCTTCGAAAGCTGAATGAGACCCATCATACAGCAATTTTATTTATTTCCCATGATCTGGCTCTGGTGCGTACGCTGTGCAGACAGATGGTTGTTCTGCAAAATGGCAAAGTAGTAGAATCCGGTCAGGCAGAGAAGATTTTTACATCACCTCAGCATTCTTATACCAAGGAATTGCTGGATGCTGTTCCACGTTTTGAGCGTACGGCATGGCATGAACTGAGATGTGATGCCCCTGCTGTTTTGCAGGTTGCGCATGTGTGTGCAGATTATCCAAAGGAAAACAGCAGCTTTTTTCACAAAAAGGAACGGAAAGAGGTTCTGCATGATATTTCCTTTACCGTAAAACAGGGAGAGATTGTAGGTCTTGTGGGAGAATCCGGGTGCGGAAAAAGTACCCTTGCCCGAACGATTCTGGGGCTGCACAAAAGCTATACAGGAACTATAACGCATACCACGAAGCATCCGCAGATGGTTTTTCAGGATGCCGGCAGTGCCTTGAATCCTTCAAAGACTGTGGACTGGATTTTACAGGAGCCGCTGAAAAACCATACACAGCTTTCTGCACAGCAGCGCAAAGCCTGTGTATGTGAAATGCTTGCGCTTGTAAAGCTGGAGGAGGAGCTGCGTATGCGTTATCCTCAGCAGCTTTCCGGCGGACAGCGGCAAAGAGTGAGCATTGCATCAGCACTCATGCTGCATCCGGATTTTCTGATTGCAGATGAACCTGTATCGGCATTGGATGTGACCGTACAAAAGCAGATTCTTTCGTTGATGAAAGAAATTGTCCGGGAAACCAATGTTTCGATTCTGTTGATATCCCACGATTTGCGTGTAGTATATCAGCTATGTGACCATGTGCTTGTGATGAAAGACGGTTCAATTGTAGAATCAGGAACTGCCGAGGAGATTTACGTCCATCCACAGCATCCTTATACAAAAGCACTTTTGAAAAGTGCCAATGCATAAAAGTTTATAAAACCGCTTTCAGTGTCTTTTCGTGTAAAGATCAATTCTGAGGGCGGTTTTTTTTGCAGCATAAAAGTTCTCGTCAAGGAATCGTTTGATTTTGGTATTGTTCTTATAAAAAAAGAAATATGGATGTCATGATTTCCACATTGACAAATATTGACAAATCAGGGAGCAAATTGTATAATAAACCTCAGGGAGACGTTTGTGATAAATCTACCTGTGCACATAAAAATATGTATAAATAAGGTGATATTGTCTGCTCAGCAGCAATCAGAAATTCTGCAATATCACAGCAAGGAGGAAATCGATTTATGAGTTGGAAAATGTGCAGAAATCTTTTGTTTGGAGCTGTTATTTGCTCTGCGTTTTCAGCACTGACCTGTATGCAGGTCAGTGCCGCTGAAAGTACAGATGATGTATCTGAGCCGGAAGCCGGATGGACGGGTGAATGGATTCATAATGACAGCGAAGATTTTTATCAGTATGAGGATGGTTCCTTGGCAAAGGGCATCGCTGAGATTGATAGGCAGCGGTACTATTTTAATGAAGAGGGGCTTTTGCAAAAGGAAACATGGATTACCATAGATGATTCGTTCTATTATGCAACAGAGGACGGTACGCTTGCAACCAATGAGACATATATTGACGGGATTCCTTATTTGTTCGGTCTGAACGGACGGCAGCAGCTGGGATGGCAGACTGTAAATGATGTGCGCTATTATTATGATGAATATACCGGCGCATTTACGGAAGGCTGGGTTACATACAGAGGCAGCCGGTATTATGTTTCTGCTGAAGATGGAAAAGTGACGGGTGAGCAGGCAATTGATGACACACGCTATGACTTTGCAGAGCAGTACGGCTATCAGAATACCGGATGGGTTACTTATGAGGATGACACCCAGAGCTATTATACCGAAGCGGGTGAAATCACGACTGGTTTTACGCAGATTGAAGAGGAATCCTATTACTTTGATGATGCCGGTGCCATGCAGACGGGTTGGCAGACCATTGAGCAAGCACAGTATTATTTCAATGAATCCGGTGCTATGCTGACGGGTTTTCAAACGGTTGAAGGTGCTCCTTATTATTTTAATGAAACCGGTGCCATGCAGATCGGCTGGCAGGACATAGAGGACAGCCGGTATTATTTCAGTGAATCCGGCGTTATGCAGCAGGGAATTCATCTGATTGACGGGGCACAGTATTACTTTGATGAAACCGGTGTGATGCAGACAGGATGGCAGATCATCGGCGATGCACAGTATTGTTTCAGTGAGGCAGGAGCCATGCTGTTCGGATTTCAGACCATTGATGATGTGCCCTATTATTTCAATGAAGCTGGAATCATGCAAACCGGCTGGCAGGACATTGTTGGAGAGAAGTATTATTTCACAGAAGCCGGCGTGATGCAGACAGGCTTCCAGATCATCGATGATGTACAGTACTATTTTAATGAAGCAGGAGCCATGCAGACAGGGCTTCAGATCATTGGGGATGCACAATATTATTTTAATGAAGCCGGCGTGATGCAAACAGGCTTCCAGACCATCGATGATGTACAGTACTATTTTAATGAAGCAGGAGCCATGCAGACAGGGCTTCAGATCATTGGGGATGCACAGTATTATTTTAATGAAACCGGTGTGATGCAGACAGGGCTTCAGACCATCGGTGATGCAAAATACTATTTCAATGAAACTGGCATCATGCAAACGGGCTGGCAGACGGTTGAAAATTACAAATACTACTTTCATGACAATGGTACCATGGCAGTTTCCACAACACTGGACGGCTATGTTATCGGAAGCGATGGCAAGGCAATTACATCTTTAAAAAATCAGATGAATAAAATCACGGAATCCTATACGACACCCAATCAGATTTACAGCTACATGACCAGTCATTATTGGTATAAGTACGTGGAAGCCACAAAAACCTATGACCAGATTGCAGCAATCGGATGGGATAAATATGCACAGTATATTCTGAATAATTACTGTGGTGTATGCTATCATCTTGCCGCATGTATGGATTATTTGCTGCAAAATGCAGGCTATACCACAAGAATGGTTCATGCAACCCATTATTCAGGGGATCACTACTGGAATCAGGTTTATATAGATGGTGCATGGCTGAATTATGATCCTACCTATACGAACCGTGGAAATATCAGCTGGAATGCGATTATCAGCGCAGGTGCTTATACAGTGTTAGGATATGTTTATGTAAGCTATGATCCGTATACAGGAGAATATTTGGGAAGCGTACAAAAGTAAAAAGCTCAGATGGAGGAAATGAAAAATGAAGATGAAAAAGACCATGATGATTTTGATGGCTGCACTGATGTGCACCATTCCTATGACCGGATGTGGTGAAAATACCACAGAAGAATCAGAAAGCTCAGAGGTTCTGATGATTGATGCAGATGAGATAAAGTCGGAAACAACAGAAAAGACGGTTCAGACGACAACAGAAGTGCCTACAGAGGCAAAAACAGAAAGTACATCTGTTACAAGTACCAGCACAGCTGCTAAAAGCAGTACAACTGCAAAAGCTACAACCAAGGCTGCTGCCAATACTACGAAAGCAGCTGGTGCAGTTACAGTGATTGATGAGGAAGAATCATCCGATTCTGGTGAAGAAACGCCAGTTGAGAATCCCGCAGAGGAACCGGTAGAAGCAGCCACGGAAGCACCGACAGAAGCCCCTACGCTTCCGCCTGAAGACCTGACATTGGTGCTGGGCGAGGACTGCACACAATATGTAACACAGAATCCGTATTTGGATATGGCAGAGGGCATCAGCTGCATGGGTGAGGGCTATGACCGCACCTATGATTATGGTGATTATATTGTATATTCCTTTGCGGATTATGCAGGCACCGGTGATTATGTGCAGGAAATTGACCTGATTACCGATGCTTACTCTACCTATGCCGGTATTCATGTGGGAAGCACTCGTTCCGATGTGGAAGCTGCTTATGGAACCACAGAGAATGGACGTTACAGCTCATCTGAGGGCGGTTTTCTGATGTTCATGTATGAGGATGATGTAGTGACGCTGATTCTGTATTGTCTGGACTAACGGGGCATAACGATGGTATTTAGCAGTACAGTATTTTTGTTTTTATTTTTGCCGGCTGTCTATGTTTTGTATCTGATTCTGCCGGGCATTCATGTAAAAAACGGACTTTTGATTCTTGCCAGTCTGTTGTTTTATGCTTTCGGGGAGCCATTTGCAGTTTTTCTGATGCTTGGCTCTGTGCTTCTGAGTTATCTGTGCGGAATAGGAATTGTATACATGGAAAAATACAGGAAATTCTGGACATTTCTTGGTATCGCAGGGAATCTGGGTCTTCTGTGCGTATATAAATATGCTGCGTTTTTCCTGAGTACATGGAATGCAGTGCTTCCCTTTGAAATTCCGGTGCCGCAGATTGCCCTGCCCATTGGTATTTCATTCTTTATCTTTCAGTCCATTTCCTATGTAATAGATGTGGCAAGAAAGGAAACAGAAGCACAGAAAAATCCGTTTTATTTGCTTTTGTATGTTTCCTTTTTCCCACAGCTGATTGCCGGACCCATTATCAAATATCATGATATTGCGGATATGATTACCCATCGAAAGGTGACATCATCCGGCGCAGCACAGGGCATGCGCCGTTTTATCTGCGGTTTATCGAAGAAGCTGCTCATTGCCAATGTGGTGGGCGCAGCAGCAGATACAGTTTTTGAACTGGATTCAGATTTGTTATCCATGCCGTCAGCATGGCTGGGTGCTGTATGCTATACACTGCAAATTTACTTTGATTTCAGCGGTTATAGTGATATGGCAATCGGTCTGGGGAAAATGTTCGGCTTTACATTCAAAGAGAATTTCAACTATCCCTACATATCGGAGAGTATGACAGATTTCTGGAGAAGATGGCACATCTCTGTTTCCACATGGTTCAAGGAGTATCTGTATATTCCGCTGGGAGGCAACCGGAAGGGAACAGGAAGAACCGTTTTGAATAAATGGTTTGTATTTCTCTGTACGGGCTTCTGGCATGGTGCCAACTGGACATTTCTCATCTGGGGCGCAGTCAACGGAGCCTTTCTCATGCTGGAGCAATACCAGTGGATTCCCACAAAGAAGATGAAATGGAAGCCGCTGCGGCATATTTATACGATGCTGGCAGTTGTCTGTGCCTTTGTTATATTTCGAGCAGATACATTGGGACAGGCAGGGGAGATTTATGCTGCCATGTTTACGGGTATTTCCATAGATGCGCTTTCGCTGAGTGCATTTACACAGCTGCTCAGTCCGGCGTTTATCGTTACATTCCTTGCAGCCCTTGTTGCCTGTACGCCGGTGATACCGGCTGTCCGGCGCAGGATAAAAGGCACATCCTGTGAAGGGATACTTCACAGCGGAACCTATATTGTGACGCTTTTGCTGCTGGTCCTTTGTATTCTGAACCTTTCTGTATCCGCTTATAATCCATTTATCTATTTCCGGTTTTAAGGAGGGGAGCATGTTATGAATAAAAAATCAGTTGCCTGTATTGCCTACATGGTACTGGCTTTTGGTGTCTGTGTCATTCCGGCAGCCGCTATGCCTTTTGCCAATACAGAGCAAACCTCTGAAAACCGTGTTCTGTCAGCTATGCCGTCCTTGCTGAAAGAGGATGGGTCGCTGAATAAAAACTGGGGTACAGAATTTGAAAGCTATTTTTCGGATCATTTTGCCTTTCGTCAGAATATGGCAGATACCTATGATCGTTTGGTGGGCAGTGTGCTGCGTACCTCTGTACAGAAAGATGTGATCATCGGCAGCGATGACTGGCTGTACTATACACCTACAGTAGAGGATTATATCAATCAGGCAAAGGTCACGGAAACGGGTGCAAAGCATATGAGCCATGTGTTGGAAATGATGTGTGATTATGCAGAAGCGCATGGTGCAAAGTTTGTTTTTACATCGGCACCCAATAAAAATTCGGTTTACGGAGCATATATGCCGGCTCGTTACATCTGTTCCGATGAAGCAGATACACTGACCCTTCTGGAAGAAGCACTTGCCGATACAGATGTCTGCTATTGTGATCTGCGGACCCTACTGTCTGAAAAGGCATCAGAGAGCAGTACGCTGCTGTATCACAAATGGGACACACACTGGAACAATTATGGTGCACAGATCGCCTTTGATGCCCTGATGGATACAGCTGGTGCGGTACATACGGATTATACAGATATTCCTTATACCGTGGAGCAAAATTGGGACGGGGATTTGTATCAGATGATCTATCCGGCATCTGATGAAAAAGACAGCAATATGGTTTATGATTATGATTCCACCTATACATATGTAGGGCGATTCCGTTCGGTAGATGATCTGATCATCCGCACGCAATGTGAAGGGGGACAGCAGTCTCTGCTGATGTTTCGTGATTCCTTTGGACGGGCACTGATTCCGTTTATGGCAGAGGATTTTGCCAGTGCTTCTTTTCAGCGTGCGGATCATTATCCTTTGGATTCGTTGGAAAGTACACCGGCAGATGTGGTGATTGTAGAAATGGCGGAACGGAATCTGACCAATCTCTTGGGCTATGCACCACAGATGCCGGCACCGGTTTGTACAATTTCCGAAGCAGATCGTATACCGGCAGATTGTACCGGTGCTGCATTAAGCATTGAAAAAAGCGGAAGCTATCTGCATTTGTATGGGACATATGATGCAGCTTATGCGGATCATGATGGAATTTTCGTAACCATTTCTGCTGAGGATGGTACAGGACAGACTTATGAAGCATTTCCGTGCTATGAATATGCATTGCTGAAGGAGGATGTACCCTGCGAGAATGGATACTCTCTGTATATTCCTACAGAGACTTTTGACACATCTGTCCAGACCGTGCAGATTACTGTTTTGTACGATGGGCACTATATGGATTTAGGAACTGCGGGGCAGTTTCAGTTAGGAGCAAGTTGATATGAATCGATGTAAAATCATAGCAGCATTTTCTGCTGCATGTACAGTATTTGGCGTTTCTGCGCTGATATCCGATGCGGCTTCCTATATTGTGGAAACCTTTGATACGGTTGTAGAGGAGGAATGTCTGGAATATCAGCCATATGACGATGCCGGAAAGCTGGTCATCAGCCTGAATCAGGATATGCGTACTTATGTAACAGTCAAGCAGCTGTCACAGGAAAAAGAGTACTATTTGTTTTATGATTTGGATTTGAGCGCGGGAGAGACAACCTATGTTCTGCCGTTGGAAGCCGGAGATTATGAAGTAACCATCGGTGTTCCTTATGCCGGCAGCAGCAAAAAGATTATGGAGTACAAAGAGAGTATTACCATTGAGAATCCGGATTTCAATCTGGATTTGCAGTCTACGATGTATCACTACACGCTCTGGAGAACAGAGGAGCCTGTTGAAGCACCGGTTCTGTTACAGGAAAACAGCTCCGAAACGGATGGTGTCAGATCTGTTTATCAGGCACTTAAGTTCCAGCAGGTATCTGCTTTGACGGGAGATGCCAATGAAGACGGCATGGTAGATATTGCTGATGCAAGCATAGCTCTGAGTGTCTATGCAAAACGTGCAGCCGGTCTTACTATAGATGAATATTCAGAAGCTCAGCTGAATGCAGCCGATGTAAACGGCAGCAGTGTTGTGGATATCGCAGATGCTTCTGCAATTCTCAGTTATTATGCGCAAAATGCAGCAGGTCTTACGCCTACATGGGATAGCATCATTGGAAAATGAGCCTGTCTGAAAGTCTCAGATGCCGATTGAATCCGGCATCTGAGGCTTTTCTTGTTGAGTGGTAAAGTAAAAAAAGAGAAGTCATTTTTGTGTAATTATTCCAAATTTCTAATAAGAACATTGACAATGCATGTGAAATGTAGTATAATATTTTTATATGATTTTTTTGCGTTTCGCAATTCTGACAAGGAGGATTTTCAATGAAACGATTATTTGGAAAATGCGGTGCGCTGGTCACAGCCGCTGCAATTGGTTCTGCACTGTGCTCCTCACTGCCGATGCATATTATGGCAGCAGACGATGCAAATATCCTGGTACAGGAAGAGTGTGAGAATCTGACGCTTGAAAATGGTGCAACAGTGGCAACAGACATTTACGGTACTGAGTATCCGGGTTATACAGGAACGGGTTTTGTATGGGTTACAAGCGGCGGTACCATGTCATTCACAGTAAATGCACCGAAAACAGGTATGTACCGTTTGGTTTCCAAGTGTATTATGTATCTTGGTGCAGAAGGGGATATCCGGGAAGCACAGGTTAGTGTCGTACGTTCGGATGAAAGTACATGGTCTAAAACTGTGAAGATTGCGTACACAGATGACTGGAACGATTACAGCTGGGGCGATATCAAGCTGACAGAGGGTGAGAATACAGTTACTTTTGGCGGAGGATGGGGTTACTGTATTTATGACAGTATGACCTTATCGCAAACGCCGCCTCCTGATTATGCCAAGGCAACAGATACACTGGTTGATCCGGATGCCACACCTGAAGCACAATCTCTGATGAAATATCTGAAAAGTGTATATGGCAGTCATATTATCTCCGGTCAGCAGGAAATCTACGGCGGCGGAAATGACGGAAATATGGAACTTGAATTTGAATGGATTCAGGAGAAAACCGGTAAGCAGCCGGCAATCCGTGGTTTTGATTTTATGAACTACAACCCGGCTTATGGCTGGGAAGACGGCACCACAGAGCGTATCATTGACTGGGTCAATAACAAAAACGGTATTGCAACTGCATCATGGCATATTAACGTGCCGATTGATTTTGAAAATTATGAACTGGGCGACGCAGTGGACTGGAAAGAATGTACTTATAAGAACTATCAGGCTTCCAATAGTACATTTAATACAGCCAATGCAATTGTTGAAGGCACAAAGGAATATGAATATTTTCAGCTTGCCATGGAAGATCTGGCAGAGCAGCTGCTGATTCTTCAGGAAAATAACATTCCGATTATTCTGCGTCCGCTGCATGAAGCACAGGGTAATGAAGGAAACTACAGCGATGGTACAGCTTGGTTCTGGTGGGGTGACAGAGGTGCTGAAGTTTATAAGGAACTGTGGAAGCTGCTTTATACGACCTTGACAGAGAAGTATAATCTTCACAATATCATCTGGGAATACAACAGCTATAACTATGCAAATTCACCATCATGGTATCCCGGCGATGAATATGTGGATCTTGTTGCCTATGATAAGTACAATGTGGACAACAACAGAGATGACGGTTTGTCAAGCGGGCCCAATGTCAGTGCAATTTCTGCCATTTATAATTATCTGGTTGAGTTGACAGACGGCAAGAAGATGGTTGCCATGTCTGAAAATGATACGGTTCCGACGGTTGAAAATCTGACAGTTGAAAATGCAGGCTGGCTGTATTTCTGCCCGTGGTATGGCGAACATCTGATGAGCGAACGTTATCAGGATCCGGAAACACTCAGTGAAATGTATAACAGTGAATATTGTATTACATTGGACGAGCTGCCGGCTGACTGGAAAAGCAGTTCCGGGAGCAGCAGCACAACAGAGCCCACAGAAACAACAACCACTGCATCTACTACTACAACGGGTGAAACAGAATCATCGGAAACAACGGTCACAACTGTTACAACGACAGAAACAGCTTCTGAAACAACCTCTGAAACCAACGATACAACGGTGACAACAACCGAAACAACGATGGATACATCTGAGGTAGCCACTACAGAAACTTCTGAAACAGCCACATCGACCACATCGACCACAACGACGACAACAACAACCACCACCACTACAAGTGGGGGAGGAGAACTGCCGGAGGCTTCTCTGTATGGTGATCTCAATTTGGATGGCATGGTTTCTATTGTGGATGCAGTTTATCTGAATAAGAAGCTTGCAAATGCAATTGAATTCAATGATCAGCAGTTTGCCAATGCAGATTGCTGCAAAGATGGAACCATCAATTCTTCAGATACTACTGCTTTATTAAGGTATATTGTTGAATTGGTAGAGGCTTTGCCGATTATTCCTGCTGAGTAATTTTTAGAAATTTCATTCAGTTCACGAAATAAGGAACAGGGATTGTTGCTTCAACGGCAGCAATCCCTGTTGTTCTTTCATGGAGCATCGATTTTCAAAATAATTTTCGTGTATTTTTCAAAATATGATTGACAAATGGGCATAAATCTGGTATAATTACAACAGAAACTGATGATGATGTGTAAGTAAAATACTTTTCTGCTGACACAGAGAGCTGCAATTGGGTGAAATGCAGTACAGCATGGTATTTGAATGGGCATCGGAGGGCACGCCGAACCATGAAAATGATGCAGTAGGCAAGACGGGTTTGTCTCCGTTATCAGGACAGTGCGAGTGGGCGGATATTTTCGTCAAGCAGGGTGGTACCGCAGGAGTGTATAGGCTTCTGTCCCGGCAAATGGATTTCCATATGTCGGGGCAGGAGCTTTTTTATTTCCTGCCAAACATGAAAGGAGAAATGACTATGTCGAAGAAAGAAATCCCGTATAAAATCTATTTAGAGGAAGAGGAGATTCCGAAGCAGTGGTACAATGTCCGTGCCGATATGAAGAAGAAGCCGGCACCGCTTCTGAATCCGGCCACTATGAAACCGGTTACTGCTGAAGAACTGGAAGCTGTATTTTGTAAGGAACTGGTGAAACAGGAGCTGGATGAGACAACTGCATACATTGATATTCCGGATGAGATTCTGGGCTTTTATAAGATGTACCGTCCGGCACCGTTGGTACGTGCGTACTGTCTGGAAAAAAAACTGAATACACCGGCAAAGATTTACTACAAGTTTGAGGGAAATAACACCAGCGGAAGCCATAAGCTGAATTCAGCCATTGCACAGGCATATTATGCAAAACAGCAGGGCTTAAAGGGTGTTACTACAGAAACGGGTGCTGGTCAGTGGGGTACTGCGCTTTCCATGGCATGTGCTTATCTTGGGTTGGATTGTCAGGTTTATATGGTAAAGGTTTCTTATGAGCAAAAGCCTTTCCGCCGTGAGGTAATGCGTACATATGGAGCTTCTGTAACTCCGTCTCCTTCTGAAAAAACAGCTGTGGGCAGAAAGATTCTGGAAGAATTTCCGGGTACCAATGGCAGCCTGGGATGTGCGATTTCAGAGGCTGTTGAAGCTGCAACAACGCAGGAAGGCTATCGCTATGTGCTGGGTTCTGTATTGTCTCAGGTATTGCTGCATCAGTCCATTATTGGTCTGGAAGCAAAAGCAGCGATGGATAAGTATGACATTCATCCGGATATTATTATTGGCTGTGCAGGCGGCGGTTCGAATCTGGGCGGTCTGATTTCTCCGTTCATGGGTGAAAAGCTGCGGGGTGAAGCGGATTATCGTTTCATTGCTGTTGAACCGGCATCCTGTCCCAGTCTGACACGTGGTGTTTATGCATATGACTATTGCGATACAGGAAAGGTTTGTCCGCTTCAGAAAATGTATACACTGGGCAGTGGATTCATTCCCTCTGCCAATCATGCAGGCGGTCTGCGCTATCATGGCATGAGTGCAATATTGTCTGAGTTGTACGATCAGGGTCTGATGGAAGCAGTGTCTGTTGAGCAGACATCGGTTTTTGCAGCTGCTGAAGAATTTGCCCGTGTAGAAGGCATTCTGCCTGCACCGGAGAGCAGCCATGCAATTCGGGTTGCAATAGATGAAGCACTGCGCTGCAAGGAAACGGGAGAGGAAAAGACCATTCTCTTTGGTCTGACAGGTACCGGATATTTTGATATGTATGCTTACGAACGCTTCAATGACGGAAAAATGGGTGATTATATTCCGTCTGATGAAGAAATTGCTGCATCTGTTCAGAATCTGCCGAAAATTTGAAAAGTGATACAATAGAAGAAAAGGGGGCTGTTGCAAGGTTTCAATCTGCAACAGCCCTGTTTTTCTTTTTTGCTTTTCTATTAGGTATTGCCTTAATTCTGCATTTTGATCTGCTGGCTGCAAATCATGGGATATTGTACCAGTTCCGTTCCGTCCAGATTTTCTTTATACAGATTGACTGCTGTAATCTGATGATTTTCATAAGACGTGTAGTAGTAGATTCCTTTATCTGCATTGCAGCAGGAAGTATAGATTGTGATTTCAAAATGTCCACCGCCTACATCGCAGCAGCCTCTCTGCTGATCCACAGAGCCGAGTATATGAAAGAACTGACTGACGCTTTCCATTTCAGAATTTCCGGAGACAGAATTCATTTTTACAAATGCAGCCCTGACAAATCTTGACTGTGAGGATAAATCTCCCGGAAGTCCCAATGCGCCCATTCCTCGGCTGTAAGCACATAAAGGCAGCTGGTCAGAGAAGCAATTTCTGGGAGCTTTCGGTGATAGGTGCATATAATTGTTCAGCTGAAACATCTGTTCATGAAAAGGCGGATTGTTTGTCAGAATGCCCACAGGATTCTCATAAATCCGGATTCCTTCCTTTACAGATTCCAGTGTTATGGCTTCATTACGGTCTGCAATGATCCAATGCAGCTGGGCTGTAGGCAGTTTTTCATGAAAAGGTGTATCTGTAAGATTGATTTTCTCAATCAATGCCTTTGCTTTTTGAACAGAATCACATTGTCCGAGAATCCATGGAATGCATTCAAACTGTGCTACATTTTCTTTCTCTGGCATGGGTTTTCTGTAGCAGGCATTTCCTACAAAATTCAGACCTGCGATAGCCAGTCCTTTTTCATTTACTGCATCATAATAAAGGGGATAACCGTTTGCAACATGAGCCATACCAATGATTGCATAATGCTGTTTCATCATTCCCATATTCCGGAATTGAAAGCAGTAATTCCGTGGTGTAATGGTAATCTCCTGCCCGTAGGAAAACTCATAATCCAGTGTTCGGCCGAAATAAAAGTCCTTTGTTTTATAAGTTGCTGCTGTACACATGGTACTCCTCCATTTTGCTTTTTGTTTAGTATACCACAAAAAAAGTTTAAAATCAAGAATTTCACCGATTTTTACAGCTTTTTTTCGGCTCCCATCTGTCTGTATTCTGACATATCCGGAGAAAGGTAAATTTTCGTTGGTTTTTTCTAAAAACTATTGCAAAGAAAGCGAAAATATGGTATACTTATAATAAAGAGTTGGACAAAATGTCCATTATTGTGGAAATCACTATGTTTTTTGCTTGAATATACAAAATATTTAAAATGAATTTTTTTCAAACGGGAGTATTCAATATGAGTTCATATGGATGTGCATTTTTATTTAACGGAATTGGGACAAAGCCAGAACGCCTTTGTCAATTTATGTCATCCCGGGATCGTAATCGCTTTGAGGTTTATATACATGATGTCTTTCAAAAGTATGGTTTGAATCCTGACATAGCTGAAAATGAAAAAACGGATCGTCTGATTGCAGGTGCACTTACTTCAGCAATTGCCGATCGGGTTGTATTTGAATCTTATCTGGAAAAAGGCATCGTACCGGATATCGGCTGTGGATACAGTTCCGGCCTGACAAATGCCTGTGCCTGCTTTTCTGCCATTTCTTTTGATACATCTTATGATATTATTTTTTGTAATAAAAAGACAATCCATGCAATTACACAAAGCGGCAATGCATTGGATATGGGTGTAATCATCGGAATGGATGCAGCGTCTGTAAAAGACCTGATACAGGCAGTTGGTGAATCCGAACGGGTTGTCATCGGAAGCATCAATTCGAAAATCTGTGTGATGATTTCCGGATACGAGGAAGGCGTTGTACATGTGCTGGATGCAGCCGTTCAGGAGGGTGCATTGAAAGCCATTCAAATGCATGCTGGAATTGCATATCACACGCCCTTCATTGCACCATATGTTGCTGAATTTACAGATTGTATACGGGAAACCGCATATTCTGATCCGAAATATCCGATTGTTTCTGTTTTTGAAAATCATCTTATGACTACAGGAGAAGAGCTTCATAAAGAAGAACAGATCAATGTGATTACACCGATGCAGTGGGCACTTTCCATTGCAAAAATGGAGGAGCTTGGTGTTACAGACTTTTTTGATACCAGTGCGGACGGTGCAATCAAGAAATTTTCAAGGCTGAAAAAACGTTCGTCTAAAATTCACACCTATATGGATGTGTGATTTTAATATATTATATTTTTTGGAGGTTTTTTATTATGAGAGAAATAACAGAGGCTGTAAAGCAGGAGATTCAGGATTTGATTTTTGACTACTATGCAGAGGAATGTGAAGTAGACAGAGATGAAATCACGCTGGAAACCAACCCGCAGGAAGAACTTGGCAGTGATTCCCTGATGTTTGTGGAACTGATTGAGCTGGCAACTGAAAAGTATGATCTGGACATCAAGCTTCAGAGTATTGGCAAGTATATGCTGAAGGCACCGCTGAACACCATGGCAGATGTTGTGGATGTATTCTGTAAGGTTTATCAGTACGGCAACGACATTGTGAATCTGTAATGATGGATATGGTAGAATCAAATATTGCAACCCTTTGTGCTGAAGGTTCCACCGCCATTCTGACGCTCTGCAATGGTAAGAAAAATCTTCTGACAGAACCGGAATTTATTGATACAGATGTGTTTGAAAGATGGATAGAGATGCATCCGGAGTTAAACGCACTGATTATCACCGGTGCTGGGAAGCATTTTTCTCATGGTGCGGATGTCTCTCTTTTTCAGTGTGCGGAAGGAACGGCAGAAATTTCTGTCAAGCTGGAACGTGCACGGAAGCTGCTCCGAAAAATCGAGCAGCTTCCGCTTGTAACCGTTGCGGCGGTAAATGGAGGATGTTTCGGCGGCGGTTTGGAAATTGCGCTGAGTTGTCAGTTCCGTATCTGTGCAAAGCGTTCTTTTTTTGGCTTGACAGAAATTATGCATGGTGTTGTTCCGGGTATGGGCGGCATGGAGCGGTTATATCGTCTGGTTGGAAAAGAAAAGGCATTAATGATGTGCCTCAGCGGTGAGATGCTGTCAGCATCAGATGCAGAAAAATGCGGACTTGTGACCGCTGTTGCAGAAACAGATTGTCTGACAGAAGCCATGGCGTTTGTGCAGACGCTGACGGCAGATAAAACAGTTTTGCAGGTGCGCAGTATTGTGGATACGATTAACCGGGCGCAAAACGGAGAAACGGATCCCTCCAAGGGAAAATTCGAAGCCGTTCTTCAGGAAATATTGGAGAAGAAATCATGAAAAGCATGTATCGTCTGACGGTTCGGGGCTATGAGCTTGATTCGTTTGGGCATGTAAACAATGCAGTATATCTACAGTACGCAGAAGCGGCAAAATGGGATTTTTTCAGCAAATCTGGTGTATTGGAGAAAATGCAGGAACAGGGCTATTTTCCGGTTGTGCTTGAAAACCGGCTGCGGTATATGCATGAACTGCGGATGATGGATACAGTGCTGATTGAAACAGCATGGAAATGCGGAAGCAGTATCACGGAATATGTACATGTCATGCGCAATGAAAAAACGGGACAGATTGCATGTAAAGTCAGCGGTAAGCTGGCTTATGTCAATCATGAACGTATCATTTGTGATACGCCTGACTTTATCAGACAATATATGGAGTGTACAGAAAATGAAGATAGAAGTAAAACAAAACTGCCTTTGGATTAGAGAAGCAGAATCACCGGATGCTCTTTTTGCCAATCGGGAAAATCTGCTGGAGCAAATTGATCAGCAGGAATGCCTGATGCTGATGGTTGAGCCGTGCGAAGCTTTCAGCATGCCGAAGGATGAAGACCGATGTGCAGCAATTGCAGCATTTTTTCAGGAGCTTCCTGTATTAACGGTGCTTGCCGGTACTGCACTTGAAAAGGCAGAGCTTGCTGCACTGCTGCTGTTTGATATTCGTCTTGGCTGCTTGGATTATAGAATTTCCAGAGGAACTGTACTGAGTGCAGCGCAGCAAAAACGATATGAGATTTTGTGCGGTGAAAAGGAACTTTTGAAATATCTTTCTTTTGCAGAGCATGATACAGACGATTTTCTGATTACCCGTTTGGTGCGGATTTTGCCGCAAGAAGCGGATTTTCATGAGGAAGTGCAGGCATACGCTGAAAATCTATTGAAGGACAAGACACCGTTTCAGACAAGGGCGGTTATTTCCTGTTTTGTGCAGGCACGAACCGGAGATGCACAGCGGGTTCTGAATGAGGAATCCCGTCAATTTTATCGGTTAATCAAGGCGAAGATGGAGGAGTCGGCAAATGGAACAGACGAAGCCATGGTTTGAGCAATCAGAAGAAAACGGGATTCTTGTTCTGACCATGCAGGCTCAGGGCAATAATCTGATGACCGGTGCATTTTTTGAGGAATACGAAAAGGTGATGGAGCAGATCCAGCAGAAAACCGGCTTAAAGGGGTTGATTCTTCGTGGAAATGCCAGACATTTCAGCGTGGGAGCAGATGTAGCGTCTCTTGCCGTGCGCTCTGCCGGGGATCTTGACCAGATGAAAAACGAGACGGATTTTCCGGAAGGTCATGTCCATCAGAAAAGATGCTTCACCTTTTTGCACGACCTGCCTTTTCCGGTAGTCAGTGTAATCAGTGGATTTTGCATTGGCTCCGGAAGTGAAATTGCGGTAAACAGTCATATACGGATTTGTGAGCGCACAGCACGAGTGGGTCAGCCGGAGGCTACCTTCGGCATTCTTCCGGGGCTGGGCGGTATTGCACGAAATGTGGAAATCTGCGGTCTTTCAGCCGCAGTGGAGTTGGTTTTGACAGGTGAACTGATCTCTGCACAGCAGGCGGCTGAAATCGGCTGGGCGGATTTGCTTACAGAGAAAAAATGCGGACTTGCTGAGGCATTTGCACTGATTGAATGGATTTCTGCAAATGTGGCGCAGTATGACCGTAAAAAGACCGGCTTGTATATTGCACAGTATTTACAAAGCAAAGGAGCGTTGGTCTGATGAAAATCGGAATTCTTGGATATGGTAAAATGGGCAAAGAAATTTTCCATGCTTTTTTTGACCAGACAAAAAAAGATTTACAGATCACCGTATTTTGCCGGCATGATGCGGAAGCCCATGCTGCAAAAATTCAAAAAGAGCTGGATAAAGGACTTCGCCGGAAGAAATTTTCTGAGGAAGTATATCTGAAAAAGCAGAAGGCGTTTTCTTTTACCGAAGAACTTTCGAAGCTGTCCGATTGTGATATCATCATTGAAAGCATTTCAGAGCAGACTGAGGAAAAGCAAAGAATGTTTCATGAGCTGGATATGCTTACTTCTGAGCACTGTATTTTTGCCACCAATACTTCTTCGCTGATACTGAAAGAGATATTCGGCGATATTTCTCATGCACAGCGATGCATTGGCATGCATTTTTTCTATCCGGTGAAGCTGACGGAATTTGTAGAGATCAATGTGCTGGAAAGTACATCGGATGCTGTTATCCATGCGGTTGCAGAGCTGGCAGATCTGATTGGAAAGCGAAGCGTGATATTTTCAGATGCTTATCATATGTACATGAATCAGTTTATTTCCGTTGCAGTTTCTCATGGCATCCAGCTTCTGGAACAGTATGATGTCAGCTGTGCACAGGGGACGGAGATCTTTTCTGAGCTTTTTCCAATGAATGGGCTTTTTGGTCTGGTTGATGGAATTGGTCTTGCGCTTCTGCAAAAAAGTGCAGGCAATTTTCAGCTGAAGCGGATTCAGCCGCTGATTGCCTATGGTGATACATGGATGCGTCTGCAAATAGAAAAGGGCTGTCCATCTGCCCCCAATACATTTCTGGAATATATGAAGCATACGCAGGAAGAAACGGTTGTTTCTGAAGAAGCGGCCTGTGCCATGCGTCAGAGCATGGTGTCCGTATTGCTGAATGAAGCCGTACATGCTATGCAGGAAGTACAGAATCCGGATTGTGTACTGGATGCAGTTTGTGATGCAGTAGGGTTGGCAGAGCCGGTAGGTGCTCTCTATTTGCAATATGGATATGATGCAATACATGAAACATTGACTGAGCTTTATGAAAAAACCGGCTGGGCTGTATATGCCCCTGCCGATCGTGCTGTCTATGACTTTTATTTCAAACAGAAGGGATGAAAATATTTATGCAAAAGGTTCTTGTGACTGGAATCGGTGCAGTTACAGCAATCGGAAACACAGTGCCTGAGTACTGGCAGAATCTGATTCAGGGGAAATGCGGCATGAATCTGATTCAGCGCATTCCCACAGAGGAGCATGATACAAAGGTTGCTGCTGAGGTGGATGATTCATTTGAGGCACTTCCCAAAAAGTACTGGAAAAAGCGTCAGCTGAATGCCACTACAAGACCGGTTCGTATGACATTGGCATCCGCAGGAGAAGCCATTGATGACAGCGGTCTGGATTTTGAAAAAACCGATCGTTCCCGTGTTGGTGTCATTTATGGTGTTATCAACAATAGCTTTGTAGATGCAGAAACAGAGAATCCCCTGAATCATATTTTGAAGGATACCCCCAGCGTTTGTACAGCATTGATTTCCATGAAATATGGGCTGAACGGAGCAGCCTTCAATGTTTCTACTGCATGTGCTTCGTCTGCCTATGCTGCGGCATTGGGCGTTCAGATGATACAGTCTGGTATGTATGACATTGTAATTGTCGGAGGTATGGGCAGCAGTGTGTGCCATGCTTCACTTTACGGTTTTAACCAGATTATGGCGATGTCCGTAAATGAGGATCCGCAGAAGGCATGCCGACCGTTTACAAAAAATCGTGACGGTTTTATCATGGGTGAAGGCGGAGGAACCATGATTTTGGAATCGGAGGCATCTGCCAAGAGAAGGGGAGCGAAGATATACTGTGAGCTGGCAGGTTCAGCTCTGTATAGTGAAGCAAAGGATCTTACCGCTCCTATGACCGATGGCATTGGTATGGAAAAAACCATGCGCATGGCTCTGGAAAACGCCGGGCTCACACCGGATGCCGTGGATTATGTCAACGCCCATGGCACATCAACGGTTCTGAATGACCGGTATGAAACCATGGCGATTCAAAGATTATTTGGAGAACGTGCAGCTTCAGTTCCGGTTTCCTCGATTAAAGCAGCAATTGGTCACACATTGGGAGCGGGCGGCGTACTGGAGGGAATTGCCTGTGTAAAAGCAATTGAAACAGGTATTCTGCCGCCAACCATTCATTTTGACGAACCGGATCCAGATCTTCCGCTGGATTATATTCCCAATACAGCCAGAGAAAAGCAAATTGATGTTGCAATTTCAAATTCCTTTGGTTTTGGCGGACATAATGCAACGCTGGTGTTCCGCAGATATGCAGATTGATCGGAAGGAGCTGTATTGATATGCCCATTTGTCAGATGAAAACCAACTATAAGATGGATTGCACGGTACGTACGCAATTTTTGGATGACATGGCAAAAACTCTTTCGGAGCTTCTGGAAAAGCCGATTCCTGCTGTTATGGTTATGCTTTCGGAGGAAGCCATGTATATGAACGGTTCAGAGGACACTGTATTTTTTGCAGAATTCCGATATGTAAAGGATTTTTCGGACGAGCAGGAAAAAGCGTGCTTTTTAAAAGTTTTTGCTGATCGGATGCTTGCGCTGATACAATCCTATACTCAGGTAGATCCATACAGGATTTATATGCAGTTTACGGAAATGCCGAGAGACGGCGCATGGAAATATGTTCCTAAGACATAAAATACTCTTTTTTGAGTGACAGTACAGTGATACAGAAAGGACGAAGATATATGAAATGGCGAATTCGGGATTTGTTGAATCCTGTTATAACAAGAACGCTGCTCTATGGAGCCAATCCTTTTGATCTGGAATATATTCTCCAGAAAATGGATCAGATTCAGGTAATGAGCGGCAAGCAGATTAAAACCGTCTGGCTGGGAGAATGGGAAAGAAAGGCAAACCATTATCTTGCCTATGCACAAAAGTCAGAAGAACGGGGCAATGTGATTTCTGCCAGAGAATATTACAAGATGATTGCCCAGTGTTATTATGCCTGTTACATGATCAATTCGGATGATATTGAGCAGAAGCGCAGCATCTATAAGAAGCTGGAGGATGCTTATAGAAAGACTGTATCTCTGCGTCCGAACCGTGTGGAATATCTGGAAATTCCCATGGATGGCGGAAAAATTCCGGCTTATCTGCATTTTCCGGATGATGGAAAATCCGGAAAGCCTTATCCGTGTGTAACAACATATTCTGGTCTTGGCAGCTGCAAGGAGGAGCTGGATTTGCTGTCCTCCACACTGACAGAACGGGGCATTGCTGTTTTGAATGTGGATATGCCGGGAACCGGTTCCGCATTATTTGACTATGACCTGAAATGCGTGGGCGATCAGCTGGATGCAGCCTTTGATGCAATTGCTTCTTATCTGGAATCCAGAGACGATATTGATTCGGACAGAATGGCAAATTATGGACTTTGCATGGGCGGCGGTTATGCATTCCGTGCCTCTGCCAAAAGAGAAAAGACCAGATGCTGTGTCAGTCTGTTTCCGCTGTTTCTGAATTTTGCGGATATGGATCATATTCCGGTCTGGATGAAACGGGGAAAATGGTCAGTTTTCCAGAGTGGTGACTACGATGATTATCTGGATCGCATGAAGGCGATTGAAGAAGGTACGATATCCTGTGACTTTCTGATGGTGCACAGTGCAGATGACAATTGGATGACAACGGAATCCACCATGCGTTTATACAATCGTGCACTGGGCAGCAAGGAACAAATTCAGGTGGAAGAAAAGCCTGCCTATGTTTCAGAGGAAACCATTATGCATGCAATGCCTGTGGGCGAGCAGTTCCACTGGGTGAAGCATTATGCATCCGACTTCTTAGCAGAAAGGCTGAAAGAAAAGTAATATGAGACAGACATTTTTTGACGCATATGAAGCTGCCGCTGCCGCAAATCCGGAAAAGGTTCTGCTTCGGATTGATGATAACGTTTTAACTTACGGCGAATTTATGGAAAAGACTGCGGTAATTGGTTCAGGACTCAAGCAGCTGGGAATTGGTGTGGATGATAAAGTTGGACTGATCATGCCCAACAGCATTGAATGGTATCTGGTCTTTTGGTCAGCTGTCCGGATTGGTGCGCAGCCTGTGCCCATTGACCCGCAAAGCGGAGAGCTTGAGCTTTCACGGCTGATTCCTGCAACCACTGTAAAGATCTGCTTTGCAGCAGAAAAATACCGGAACAATCTGATTCTGGAGGCATTGAAGAAGCTGATTCCGGAAAAACTGACACTTGAAAAGGTTATTTGCTTTACAGAATCGCTGGAGGGAGCAGCATCGGACATTTTCATGACAGAGGATGCCTTCCTGTCGGACTGCTGCAAATCGGAGTGTGAGATTTACGTTCCGGAAGAAAATCATATCATGTCTCTTGCCTGCACATCCGGCAGTACAGGAACGCCGAAAATTCTGTCTGTACCGTATTACGGATTTTATCAGGCAGAAAAGGATATGAGTGATTATCTTGATTTCTGTGCAGATGATGTGATGATGATTGGTATGACGCTGTATCATCAGGGCGGATTTGGCATGGGACTTCAGAATACTGTAAAAGGCGGTACGGTCATGTATCAGCCGCAGTTTAATCCTGCGACATTTCTGGAGACTGTACAGAAATATCATGTGAATGTCATACAGCTGACATCTACGCTTGCAAAGGTCTTGCTGTCTGTACCGGATTTTGACCAGTATGATTTGTCCAGCGTAAGAGTATGCTATTTTGCAGGAGAGGTTCTGCCCCAGGAGCTGGCAGAGATATTTGTGAAAAAGCTGCATATTCGGGTGATCAATATCATTGGTTCTTCAGAAACGGCAACAATGGTTGTGTGGGATTCTGATTGTGACAGTGCAGTGGATCCCAGTGATTTCCGGAAGCTGCCTTTTACGGATGTCAGAGTATTGGGGGCAGACCGTACAGAAGTAGAAACCGGCGAGGTAGGAGAGCTTTGTATTTTTACAGATGCAGTGATTACGGATTATTTTGGCAATCCTGAACTGTCGGCAGATAAGATTCTGACAGATGCCGATGGAAAAAGATGGTTCTGCACAGGAGATCTGGTTCAGAAGCTGGAGGACGGCCGTGTTCGTTTTGCAGGAAGAAGCAAGCGGATTATCAAGCGTGGCGGCAATCTGGTTCATGCGGAGGAAGTGGAAGCTTGTCTGCTGACCCATCCGAATATAGCAGCGGCAGCCGTTACAGCAGAAGATCATCCTGTAATCGGACAGCAGATTGTAGCCTATGTGCAGACAGCCGACCAGCAGAAAATTACACGTGGTGAAATTGCACGCTACTTTGATGGGAAGCTTTCGGCATATAAACTGCCGGACAAGGTATTGACAGTGGATGAGATTCCGAAGGATGTAGGAAAGGTACAGTTCAAGTATCTGAGAGAAAAAGCGAAAGGAAGTAACTGAAATGACAGAATTAACATGGGAAACATTTCGTCAGAGCATTTCTGATTATGTAGGAATGGATGCATCGGAGATCCAGCAGGAAACAGATGTTTTTGAAGATCTGTGTCTGGATTCACTGGGTTTGTTCGGACTGGGTGCTCATATTACAGATACGTTTAAAAGAAGTGTGCCGATTTCATCCGTTGCAGCACTCAGTAAAATTGGTGAGCTGTATACGCTTTTAAAAGAGCAGGGCGTACAGCAGGAAGATTAAGTGATGAAGCTGATGATTTTACCTCATGCCGGCGGTTCAGCAAGAGGATACTATGTGTTCAAAAAGCTGCTGCCGACAGAGATTGAGTTGATTCCTCTGGAGCCTGCGGGAAGAGGTGCACGGATGAAAGAGGCATGCTTTGAGGATCTTTCCCTTTGTGCTGCTGATATTTTGAAGCATTACGATGAACAGATCCGGGAAGGGGATTACGCACTGTTCGGTCATAGTATGGGAACCTTGCTTGTAACGGAGCTGGCTCGTCTGCTTTCCGAACGGGGCTTTTCGCCGCCCAAGCATGTATTTCTTTCCGGACGCTGTGCGGCAGATGAGCCAATTGATCTTCTGCATATAGAGCATCCCTCTGATGAGGAGGTTCTGGCGTTTTTTGCCCATAACGGTCTGGTACCGGATGCCATTTTGCAAAACAAGGATATGTGCAGGATGTTTTCAAAAGTCATCGGTGCTGATGTACGTATGGCAGGAAGCTATGTGCTGTCTCCAAAGCAGTATCAGTTTCCCTGCGGGGTCAGTGTTCTGTATGGTGCAGAAGATCCGTTTCTGAAAGAATGCGGTGTAGAGGGCTGGAAACGCTTTGCAAAATGCGGATGTGCGATATATCCTTTTCCAGGCGGACATTTTTATTATACTGAGCAGAAAGAAGCAGTCTGTGCGCAGATTGTGAAGGATCTGCATTGCTAAAGAAAGAGAGAGATGAGTGGCCTTGCATAAGGAATTTTTGATGGGAAATGCAGCCATTGCACGGGGTGCTATGGCTGCGGGATTGAATGTTGTTTCCGGATATCCGGGCACACCTTCAACGGAGGTGCTGGAAACGACAGCAAAGTATAATGACGGAAGTATTTACGTGGAGTGGTCTGTCAATGAAAAGGCAGCACTGGAATTGAGTGCAGGTGCTTCCTATTGCGGTGCCCGTTCCATGGTAACGATGAAACAGATGGGTCTGAATGTAGCAGCGGATCCGCTGATGTGTCTGGCATACATAGGTGTGAAAGGCGGCATGGTGGTTATGGTTGCAGATGATCCTGGACCGATTTCATCTCAGACAGAACAGGATACACGTCATTTTGCATCCTTTTGCAAGCTGCCATGTTTTGACCCTTCAACGGTTCAGGAAGCATACGATATGATTCAGGATGCATTTGCCTTTTCTGAGCAATATCATACACCTGTGCTGTTTCGTCCTACAACACGGGTTTGCCATGGATATGCATCCATTGAGGTGAAGGATACGGATGCCTGTCAATCCAACCAGCCGGAGGGCTTTGTGAAGGATTCTTCCAAATGGGTGATATTTCCGAAGCTTTCCTATAACAGTCATATTCACATAGAAGAGCGAAATCGGGAATTGTCAGCAGTTTTTTCAGCCTATGAGAAAAATCGTGTGATTATGGAAACGGACAAGAACTGCCGAAAGGGAATTGCTACTCATGGCATTAGCTTTGCTTATACAATGGAGGCACTGGAGGGAAAAAATGCACCTCGTCTCTTTAAGGTATCCACGCCGTTTCCGTTTCCGGAACAGGCAGCCCTTGCCTTTTTGAAAGGCTTGGATGAGGTTCTTTGTATGGAAGAGCTGGATCCGGTCATTGAGCGTGAATTGACTTATATTTGCGGAAAGTACCATCTGAATACGAAAATTCGGGGGAAGCTGACGCAGGATGTCCAGACAGCGGGAGAAAACAGCTGTGACAGTGTTGTAAAGAATATTTCTGATTTTATGGGATGGGGGATATGCGAACCGGCAGTTTTGGAGGATGATGCTCCAAAGCTGCCGGTCAGACCGCCTGTGCTTTGTGCAGGATGTCCGCACAGAGCGTCCTTTTATGCTGTGAAAAAGGCAATGGCAGGCAAAAAAAGTGTATTCTGCGGTGATATCGGCTGCTATACATTGGGCAATGCCATGCCGCTAGATATGGTAGATACCTGTTTGTGCATGGGTGCAGGGGTCAATATGGCACAGGGTATCGGGAAAATCGAACCGGATACCTACTGTTTTGCATTTGTAGGTGATTCTACTTTTTTTGCATCAGCGATTACAGGCGTAGTGAATGCTGTATATAATCAGGCCAATACGACACTGGTCATTCTGGATAATTCCACAACCGCCATGACAGGTCATCAGCCTCATCCGGGAACGGGTCGTACCATGATGGGTGAAATTGTGGAAAAGGTTGATATGGAATCTGTTTTAAAGGGCATTGGTGTGACAACCGTTGAAACGGTAAATCCCTTGGATTTGCAAGCAGCTGTGAAATGTGTAAAACGTGTATCCGCATGCAGCGGCGTAAAAGCAATTCTGTTCAAATCGCCCTGTGCCGTACTGATAAAATCTGCGCCTGCCATGAAGATTGACCAGCAGCAGTGTATTCAGTGTAAAAAATGTATTCGGGAGCTTGGCTGTCCGGGTATTGTAATTTCCAACGGATCCGTTGAAATTGAGCGTTCCCTTTGTACCGGCTGTGGTTTTTGTGCACAGATTTGTCCGGTTCATGCAATCGGAGGTGGAGAAAATGAATAAGAATATTCTGCTCTGCGGTGTAGGGGGGCAAGGTATTGTTTTAACCTCTAAGCTCATTGCTGCCGCTGCCATGAAAAAGGGCTTATCGGTTATGAGTGCGGAAACGATCGGCATGGCGCAAAAAGGCGGAAGTGTATTCAGTTTTCTTCGGATTGGAGAAAATCTGCACAGTCCCATGTTTGCCAAAGGAACAGCCGATCTGATCATTGGATTTGAACCGTCGGAGGCTGTCCGGATGCTGTCCTATCTGAAAAAAGAAGGATGTGCTGTTGTCAATACACATGCCGTTATGCCTGTAACAGCATCTTTGACAGGTTCATCCTATAATGGTGACAAAATGGTAGATTACCTGAAGAAAAAGACAGACCGTCTGATTGCCATGGATGGAGATAAGGCATGTATGGAAATTGGCTCGCCAAAGGTGCTGAATATGGTGATGCTGGGATTTGCTATAAGAAGTGGTGTTTTGCCGATATCCATTGAAGAGGTGGAATGTGTCATGAAAGAAACGGTAAAACCGCAATTTCATGCATTAAACAGCTGTGCGCTGCGCTATGAAAAGGAGTAAGAGAAATGGAAATTTCAAAAGTTCAGCTTGAACAGGTGAACAGTCGGATTCAGGCACTGATTGCTTCGGATAGTTTTTATGGAAAGAAACTGAAATCAGCAGGCATTACAGAGGTGCATTCTCCGGAAGCATTTGCAAAACTTCCGTTTTCGGAGAAAAAAGATCTTCGGGATGCATATCCGTTGGGGCTGATGACTGCACCGGAGCGTGAAATTGTCCGGATTCATTCTTCTTCCGGTACCACAGGTACGCCGGTTGTGATTCCCTATACAGCGAAAGATGTAGACGACTGGGCGATTCAATTCAAACGCTGTTATGAAATGGCAGGCATCACAAACATGGATCGTATTCAGATTACACCTGGATATGGTCTATGGACAGCAGGGATAGGTTTTCAGAATGGTGCAGAAAAGCTGGGTGCCATGACCATTCCCATGGGGCCGGGCAATACAGAAAAGCAGCTGGAAATGATGCAGTGTATGAAGAGTACAGTACTATGCTCCACCTCATCCTATGCACTTCTTTTGGCAGAAGAGATTGAGAAGAGAGGCATCAGAGATAAGATTCATCTGAAAAAAGGCGTAATTGGTTCAGAACGCTGGAGTCAGAAAATGCGTGATCGGATCTCTGAAGCACTTGGCATTGAGCTGTATGATATTTATGGACTGACTGAAATTTACGGACCGGGCATTGGTATCAGCTGTTCCTATGAAAGCGGTATGCATTACTGGGATGATTATCTTTACCTTGAGATCATTGATCCGGTTACAGGAGAAAATCTTCCTGATGGGGAACTGGGAGAAATTGTGATTACAACCTTGGTAAAGGAAGGAGCACCTCTGATTCGTTACAGAACGCATGATCTTTCCAGAATCATTCCCGGAAGATGCGCCTGTGGAAGCCCATTCCCGAGAATTGACCGGATCATGGGCAGAACAGATGATATGATGAAAATAAAGGGCGTAAATGTATTTCCCAGTCAGATTGAAGAAATACTGAATGGTTTTCAGGAAATATCCAGTGAGTATCAGATTCGGATTTCACATCTGGATGGCAAGGATACCATGCGCATTTATGTAGAGTCCAGCGGTGAAATAGACTTTCACGATTTAGGGCAAAGAATTGCTGAAATGGTAAAAAGCCGGATTGGTTTCACACCCATTGTAAATGTTGTGGAGATTGGTGTTTTACCCAGAAGCATGAAAAAGACAGCCCGTGTAATTGACGAACGATATGATTGATTGAAACAAATGCTTTTCATTTTCTGCATGCAGCATGAAAATGAAAAGCATTTGCATTTTCTATGATTTATAGAAGAACCTGTCGATTGGTTCCGTAAAAAATATCGGATTTGCCGCTGATCTTTTCACAAAAGCGTCGGAATCGATCCCAGTTCTTTTTTCCTTCAAATTCATAGCTATGACCCCATATATAAAAAATTTGCGGTTCATCCGTCTGCATTTTCAGGAAATGTTCTGCCAGTTCAAACAGCTGGTCATCATCGTGATGACAGGTAGGACAAAAATCCATCCGGTTTTCTTGTTCTGAAAACGTGTGGGTGCTCCTTACATTCCGTCCATATTTCAATCCGATGCGAGTAGCTTCGTTTATGACAGCATCATTATAGACACCATAAGCATATGCCATGCCCACCGGAGCTTCTCCGAACAGCCGTTCAATCTCTTCTGCATCTGAAGCAAGTTCGTGGTGCAATGCATCTTTGCTCAGTTCACTCAAATTCAGGTGCTTGCTGCCATGTACAGCAATTTCATGTCCTCGATATATTGCAGCTGAATCCTGTAAATTCAGACGATGTACCCAAACATCATGATATTTCCATGTGCCGTGGTCATAATCCAAGCCCGTGTTTACATTAAAAGTTGCCTTCAGTCCGTATTGATTCAGGATTTCTGTCAGCATAGCATCTTGCTCATTTCCGTCATCATAGCTAAATGTAATTGCCTTTCGATAATGATTGCGCCAATTCATCTTTTTCATTATCCTTTCCATTCCGAATCGTTCTGTTTTTATGTGCTATTTTTCTATAAAACAGCCCCTTAGAAAAAATCACTCAAGGGGCTGTCTGCATTACACATGAAATTCAATTTCCTTCAGTGCAATCTGACCTGTGCCTTTATAGATAAAATACAGGGGATGAACACCGTCTTCTATATGCAGGTCTGCTGTACACTTTGTCCAGTTGGAAACCGGTGTAATATGAAACGCTGCCGCCTGCGACTGCTGCTTGTTATCGCAGTATGCCGTCAATATGCCGTTTCCAGTGCTGGTGATCTGTACAGAAAGCTTTTTTGCATGCTCAAAGGAGAAATATTTATAGCCAATGAGCGTACCATCCGCAATTTCGCCGATGAAGCGGTCGTTTCCCCGATGCGTTACATTGGGAAAGCTGTCCGTATAAATGGAGTTGCAGCCGTGGGGCATATGGCCATTTGTAATATTGCAGGCAATCACAGCCGGATAAATGCCTTCTGCGATCAGTGCGCCGTGATTCAATCCGCAGGAGGTGATTTCCACCTGATGGATAGAACCATCCGGATGGATGGTAATTTTCTCAGCACACGCTTGTCTGCTGTAATCTGATTTATGCGTCAGACGATGATAGAATACATACCACTGTCCGTCTATATTTTCAATACTGCCATGAGTCGTGCCGGTCATATTCAGACGATCTTTTTCCGCACGCCCATTCAGCCCCACATCGCCATTGGATACAATGGTTCCGCCAAACACGAAATCACGATCAGGATATGAACTGGTTGCATAGCAAAGCTCGTGATTCTGTTTGGAGGAATATACAAAGTAATAGGTATCTCCTATCTTACGCATAGAGCTTGCTTCAAAGAAAGGATGTTCTTCGAAGCTTGTACCTCTTGTATCATAGGGGATAATATGTTTTGGCTCTTCCTTTACGGTCATCATATCATCCTCAACCACTACCATGCAAGGCCCCATAACGCTGCCCTCTGTGCCAAGGATTTCTTCACGGGATTTTCCAAACATTTTCATTTCTTCTGTGATTACGCTTTCATCACACTGCCAGTTTTCTTTCTGTTCATAATCATACTGTGTACCATAATAAATGCGAATCACGCCGTTATCATTGATAACCCCTGGGTCAAAACATACATATTTCAGCATAGGGCTTCCATCCGGATAATGAACATGCCCCAAAAATTCAAACTTACCTGCCGGCGTATCACAAACAGCAACGCTGATGGGGCCAAAATAGCCGCCTTTACCGAATGCACCGGACATACAGTAATACAGATAATACCTGCCGTCATTGCCCTGCACGACATCCGGCGCATACATATACTTACGATCTGTAACAAAATCCGGATCCTGCTGTGCACGGTAAATGGTTCCTTCGCAGCGCCAGTCTGTCAGATCATTTACCGGAGCAGAGTATACCGTATAATCCAGCATGCAGAAGGTTTCGCCGCCCTCCTGATCGTGGGATCCGTAAAGATAGACACGATCACCGAAAACGTGCGGTTCGCCGTCTGGGATATATTCATGGGTTGGTAAAAATGGATTAAATACCTGTTTTTTCATAAAAATCTCCATTCTGCCATTGCGGCATTTTGTTTCAATTGCTGTATGCTCACCCACAGCGATTATTTTTATTATACATATTTCCAATAAATATTCAAGGAGAATTCGTGAAGAAAATATAGAAGTTTTCGGGGGGATTCCTCAAAAGGCTTGCAGGGTCCAGGGACAGCGTCCCTGGTCGCCGTCCGCAGACG
>JBJERF010000042.1:0-27273 GCA_051882115.1 Ruminococcus sp.
GAAGTCATTAAAGAAACTATAAGAAAAGAAAATCCAAATGTTTGTACATATGAAGCTTGCGTCTTTATTGCACAAAAAACCGCCGAGTTTTTTCAAAGCAATCAACTGATCTGAATCAAATATTTCTTTTTATGTATTCCTGGAGCGAATAGCAGATTGTTTTCGTGATATCTTTTTCAAGGACTCTTCCATTAGGATTATTTTTCTCAATATCAAAGTTTATATTGAAAGCATCCTTATATTTTTTCTTTCCTTGAGCATATTCAATCTCAAACTCAATGGATCCGATATCCTTCCAATTGACATCACGGATAATTGAAAAACCAGGCGGCATAAATGTGCCAACAATCTTATCAAATGGTATTCTATCTTTATCCGGATCTATGGCAATTCTGTTCAAGTTATATCTGGATTGGAATTTAGTGATTTTAGCCGCACTGCCCCCAAAATTTTTTACTGCAATTGTATAAACAGGGTTTCCAAAATTAGTAACGTATCCATAAACAACAATATACGGTCTTGTATTTTCTTCGATCATTTTATTATTTTGACGTAATGTAAAAACAGATATCAAGATTGATACGAGTGCTGTGAATGTTGTTATAATTCCAAGGAATATTTCTATTTTTTCATAGCAAGTCATTCATATCACCCCCTTCCCTGCCACATTATACCATAATCTGGCATGGAATACAACCAGAAAGGAAAAGTAATGCATAAAAAGTTATTAATTGGTATCGTCTGTGCAGTTACGGCTGCATTTACTGGCTGTACTTGTAGCACCCAAGCAGACCGCGTTTCTTACAATCTGTCGCAAGAAGCCGATAATTTTAATGATGTGCGTCAGGTTACTGTAATTAACTGTTTGCAAGGTGATGTCTTGTTTCAAATGACTGGAAAAATGTCTATAGAAGCCGACACTGCTGATAATCAGTTGGAAATCATTGTTGAGGATGAAAAAGGCGAATACAAAAAGCACTTTATCGGTTTAAGTGACAATGTAACATATGTGGTCGAAGACATTACAGCTGACGATGTAAGCAAATATAAGTACACATTGAATTACAACCCCAAAATGTGGATTCCAGTCAATGTCGACACAATCGATTGAGAAAGGAGACGGTCAGAATATGAACGAAATTATTAAAGTGAACTACGGTAACGCAGACCGTCCGACCGTATCGGGTCGGGAACTGCATGAGGCATTGGACGTTGAAACTCCATATAAGAAGTGGTTTGACCGCATGACAGAATATGGTTTTTCTGAAAATTCAGACTTTTGGACAATTTTGTCCGAAAGTACTGGTGGCAGACCAGCGACAGACCACCAGCTCACCATCCCCATGGCAAAGGAAATCTGCATGCTCCAGCGCACGGAGAAAGGCAAAGAAATTCGCCGGTACTTCATCGCTGTAGAAGAACAGTGGAACAGTCCGGATGCCATTATGGCAAGAGCCTTGCAGCTCTCAAACGCAAAGCTGAAGCAGCTGCAAATTACCGTTTCGGAGCTGACAGTTGAAAACCAGATTATGAAACCGAAAGCAGATTACTTTGACGATCTGGTTGACCGGAATTTACTTACCGGTATTCGGGAAACGGCGAAAGAGTTCCAGATTAATCAGAAAACCTTTGTTGAATTTCTGCTTGACAAGAAATTCTTGTACCGTGACAAGAAAGGCAAGCTTGTGCCGTATGCAAAACCCCTTGCAGATGGATTGTTTGAACTGAAAGAATCCAAAAATGATGCAACCGCATGGTCTGGCACTCAAACGATGATTACACCCAAAGGCAGAGAGACTTTCCGACTGCTTATGACTGGGATGTAAGCTATATCTGAATAGCCAGAAAGGAGAAGTAAAATGAACTCAGAATCTGAAAAGTACATCCTGTTGCGAGTAGAGGTAAAAGATGATGTTCTCAATGTGAAATGTGAGGCAATCAGTGCAACAGGTAAAGAGTTGTTAATGGCATTCAGCTGCATCTGTGAAACCGTACTGGAAGCAGGAGTAGGAGTAACTTCATCAATGCTTAAAAAAGCGGTAGATTTTGCAGCGTCGCATCAGGATGAAAATGTTAAGTAACCGCCCGTCTGGAGCGTATCCAGACCCACCACCCGAAAGGGCGTAAAACAAAAAAGAGAATGAGACTTATCGAAAACACGTGAGAAAATGAAAGCGAGGAAGAGTATGACACCGGATGAAATCAAAAATTTGTATGGAAATGATGTAATCGAGATATGGGGCGTATTCCACGATTACACATTGGAAGATAGCTGCGGTATGGCTGAATTTGAGTTCCATGAGCTCGTGAAATGCTTCTGGGATTTTGGAAAAGCTGTGCAGTACGCCAAAGAGATGGATCGTACTAACAGCTTAGGCATCTGTTATGCAGAACGTTTGGAGGTTGTATAAAATGAAAAAAAACAAGTTTGTAAAGCATTGTACGTCGTACATCTGCGATAAGCATACGGCGCAGGAGTACGTCAACGAAAATCCAAAAGGCGAATATACAAGCACAGACGCTGAAAATGTGTATAGAATCTACAGAAAAAAAGAAGAATCCAAAAGAGTAGTAGGTTCTGCATGCACAAATCAGCTCTCACCGTTACAAAGTTACCTTGACGGAGTTTATGCCGGAGTTTGCAGGACAACAAAGACGTATGACTAAGACTATGAGTGATAACGTGTTTCTGAGCCGTTGAACGTATCAGCGGCATCCCAGCCCAGCATATGGGCAATACCTCCAAATCTTTATATACTAACGGTGCAGCCGCTGCGGTTCTGCGGCTGCATATGGGACAGTAGCTCAGAGGTAGAGCATACGCCTTTTAAGCGTAAGGTCGTGGGTTCAAGCCCCATCCGTCCCACCATCGCCGGAAACGGCAGAATTTATAAAGGAGATGATATCATGGCAGATAAAACAGCGGATATGGAGGAACGTAAAAACGTTACTCAACTGTACGATGGCCTGAGTACGGATAAACGCATCCTTTTCAAGACCATCGTTGAGATTGCATTTGCACTGCTTAACGGCATGCACGCAACGACAACGAGCACGAGAATAAACGACGAAATGACCCATTAAAGATGACGAGGTGATTGAATGGCACGGCCGAAAAGTCAATATGTGACAATTGCCCGGATTATATGGGCAAATATCCGAAAGGTGCAATATCTGAGAAATATCTCAGACGGCGAATTGGCGATTATGCTTGAGTGCAGCCCCCGTACTCTCGCAAACTGGGACAATAAGCCGGAGTGCATAACATTAGCGACTTTGCAGCTGTTTTGCACAAATGCAGGCATCAGTGCTGCGGAGCTGATCGTATGAGCGCAACATGCAAGACCTGCACGAGGTGGAAATGGTGCTTTGAACGATCCAGATTGTATCCGTGCAGGTCGTACAAACGGAAACAAAGGAGCAAGTCAAATGAAAAATTCAACCAAAATTGCAATCACCGCAATGATGGACACGCTGTCACTGGCTGTGATGCTGGCTGCGGTGATGCTGAGATGTATATAAGGGGATGATACAGATGGACAGCCTATATTTCTGGCTCGTATCTGGTGTGGCAGCGTGTCTAATGATCCGTTACATGCTGCACTGTGTGGGCTACTACTACGAGGACAGCAACGGAGAGGAGCAGGCGCATGATGATAAGACTTGACGGGTCAGCGCACCGATTGGAGCGCGTGATGATTTACAGGGCGTTTGATGGTATCCTTGCCGGCGACAGCGAGACCGATCTGATTGAGTTTGTACAGCTGTATCATGCGGGCAGTCCGCATATCCGGTCAGAGGTATGGCACAGGGTTACATATCACATCAGAATGCATTTCGCAAAGAAAAATCCCCGCACCAGTGGCAGCCGGTAACGGGGACTGAAATTAAACGACAGTGTTATTATAACACAGAAAAAGGTGAAAGTCAATGGATTACAAAGAAAAAATTACGCTTGACCTTGCATCTGCTAAGCTTGGCAGGAAAGAACTTGCGATTCAGAATGATACGATTAAAGCGGTGGAACTCTTCTGCGAACAGCATCCGGAGTTCCGGCAGGCTGTGGAGCAGGGCGGCAGTTTTGCTGACTGTCTGAAACACTGTGTCAGCGGCAGCGGCAGTGCCATATCAGACATTGAAGTTTTCAAGAGGGCTGCACAGTTCTACTTTCCGGAGGCGGATGTGCATTTTCATATGCAGGTGGTTCTTCCCGGCGATACTCAGGAGTATGTTTCCGAACTCAGACAGGAAAAGCCTGTAAAGCGCGGCTTATCAGTTGAACTTGACAGTTTGCTTGACTTCTGAGGTGCTCCATGAAAAAAGATAGAAAAGAACAGCTTCTGAATTTTTTTCCTCCTATTCCTCAGGAGTACATGAAAAAAATGAAAGGAAAAGGTGCAATGAATTTTGCAGTATATCTCACAAACGGCGATGAACTTTTCGTGCGCTGCTATCACAGATACTATGAGGGAGATCTTGCAGAACGTCAGAGATATGTTTTCGCAAAAGACGGATATGTTCGCTATGGTCTGAATAGAAACGGCTCATGGAGTGCGAGAAATGAATTTCGTGAGCCTGTGTTCTGTCGGGCGAGTTACGGATACAATTTTGACAACTCATACACAACTTTAGGAGAAGAAAATATATGCCGTTCCTGCATGAAATATTCTCAGGTGCTTTCTTACCATGGAAACTATCCGATAGAGTATCTCAGACTTTACTGTAAGCAGCCGAATCTTGAATATCTCATAAAAAGCGGATATAATCCTTTTACCGAAAGGGTGACAGGATTCTATGGAAATATAGTTCACATCGAGCTCGACAGCAAAATCAACTGGAAAAGCAATAATCTTCTGAAAATGCTGCACCTGAACCGCACGGAATTTGCTGTTTTAAAAGGGCGTGAAACGTACTATGACGCATACATAGCGTGGCGCAATGAGATGCCTCGATATAAGCCTGATGAACTTCTTTTGCTTGCGATGACTTTTGAATTTGACTTCGGTACTGCGAAACATTTCTGCGAATCCACAGGACTTAAACCAAAACGCATTGCAGCATATCTTTCTGAAAATAAAATCGAAAAACACGATTACGATGATTATATACGCCAGTGCAGGACGCTTAAACTTAATCTGCATGATACAGCAATAAGCATGCCACACGATTTCAATGCAGCACATGAAAGACTGTCTGAAATCATCAATTATGAATCAAACCAAAAACTGAGACTTCTTATGTCAGGGTTATATGACAGCAGACGTTGTCTCGAGTTTATGTGTGACGGTTTTGTTATAAAGCAGCCTGGCAGTCCGGAGGAGATCATACGTGAGGGCAGAATTCTGCATCACTGCGTAGGCGGCTACGTGGAACGTCACGCAAAGGGAATTCTGAATATACTTTTCATCAGAAGAACGAGTGACCCTGACACGCCTTTCTACACCATGGAACTGAGTAAAAATGGAAATATCGTGCAGGTAAGAGGCTTGAGAAACTGCTCCATGACAGGTGAAGTTGCAGAGTTCGTGGAAAAGTATAAGCTTTATATATCAAAAATATTTCGTGAAAAGGAGAGTAAAACAGCATGAATGAAGTTGTATCTGAGGAGTACATGCAGGCGGTGCAGCTGAACCGCAGCATCATAGCCAATGCCCAGGCGGCGCAGATGTCTCTCTATGAGATGTGCAAGGGCTTGAAAGAAATGCGAGACGGCAAGCTGTACAAGGAACTGGGATACCAGAATTTTGAGATGTACTGTGAGCAGGAGGTTGGAATCAAGCGAAGAGCTGCATACAAATACATATCTATTATCGATAATATTAGCGACAATTTTGTGCATGCGCATGCACAAAATATCGGCACGGAAAAGCTCTATCTCCTCTCCACCCTGTCCGAAGATGACCGGCAGGAAATTACAGAACGTGTGGATGTGGAAGATGTAACCACCCGCCAGCTGAAAGCAGAGATAGACAAGCTGAAAATGGAAAACAAGCAGCTGGGTGATGCTAATGCACAGCTGACAAAGGACTGGCAGGAAATGAGCAGCACATGTGAAGCTGCCGAAGAACGGGCGAAACAGCTGGCAGAGCAGGTGCAAGAATTGCAGGAACGTCCCATCGAAGTTGTGGCGTCTCCGGTAAACGATGAAGTCGAAAAGATGCGTCAGGCAATGCTGCAGAATTCCCGTGAATGGGGCGAAAAATACGACAAGCTCCAGGAGGAGAACGAAAAATCAGAACGAAGTCTGCACCAGAAATACCAGACCGCCCTCAGTGAGCAGAAAGCGGATTATGAAAAGCAGCTTGCCGAAGCAAAGGCACAGGAGCAGTCCGGAGCATCCGATGAAAATGCTGTGTTTAAGGCGTATTTTACAATGGCATATCAGGCGTTCCAGAGCCTTGTGCAGTTTGTACAGCAGGCGGAAGGAAAAGCTATGATGCAGGAGAAAATCAGAAAGCTGACCGAAACGGTCGTGCAGTCTATGGAGGGGTAAGATCCGCAGATGAAAAATGAGGTGATAGCATGGGTCTACCAGTACTGATACTCGGCGAGAGCGGATCTGGCAAGTCTGCCTCTCTCCGCAATTTCGATCCGGCTGAGATCGGCGTTTTTAACGTTGCTTCAAAGCCGCTTCCATTTCGTAAAATGCTAATGACAGCAGACGGAGCAGGATATCCGGAGATTGTCGGAGCTCTTTCCGCTGCCGATTTCAAACGCTATGCAATTGATGATAGTCAGTATTTGCTGGTGTTTGAGTTTTTTGAAAAAGCAAAGGAAATCGGATACGGAAAATTTACGGATATGGCACTGAATTTTTTTAATCTGGTGCGGTACATCCAGTTTAACACGCCTACAGACTGCATCGTATACTTTTTGCATCACGTTGAAACTGCATATGATGCATCTGGGAACAAGCAGCTCAAGGCAAAAACGATTGGGAAAATGCTGGATGAAAAACTGACGTTAGAAGGACTGTTTTCCATCGTATTGCTGTGCCGGTCAGACTCCACCGGACGGCATTACTTTCAAACGCAGTCAAACGGAAACAGCACGGCAAAATCTCCGATGGAGATGTTTCCAACGGAGATCGACAATGATTTGAAAATGGTTGATGATGCAATCCGTGACTACTACGGATTACCAAAATAACAGGAGGTAATTTTTATGGCAGTATTACAGGGTATACAGGGAGCGAACAGCGTGCAGGAAAAGATTGGGGGTGGAAACAGCTTTGCGCCACTGCCGGCAGGCGGCTATGTATGCCGCATACTGGATGTTGGTGTAGATAAAACATCAAACGGTAAGCAGTACATAAAGCTCCGGTTCGATGTGGCAGAAGGCGAATATGCTTCTTTCTTCCAGAAGAGATGGAACGCAGATGCACAGAGTCAGTACGAGCGGAAATGGAAAGGAGTTTTCAAGATTTTTCTCCCTGTTTTTAATGGCAACAATGACACATACATGAACGACATAGCAACATACAAAGGAAAAATAAACACCATTGCACGCTCCAACTGTTTTCAGGAGCCGAACATCGAGCAGGGATACGATCCGGATATTTTCAAAGGCTGCACAATTGGCATTCTGTTTCGCGACAGAGAGTACGATAAAAACCGCTGGACTACAGAGCCTGCATTTCTGTGCGAGCCGCAGAAAATCCGGTCTGGAGACTTCGAAATCCCTGCTCCGCGCAAATACAACCCACCCAGCACAGGATTCAGCAACGTGCATCCCGTTTCAAATGGCAGTGTGTTTTCTGCTGCTCAGATGTCTCAAAACACGCCCCAGCAGGCTGTACAAGCTCCGCAGAGTGCTTTTCAAGGCGCACAGGCAAATCTATTCCAGCATCCTGCTCAAACGTCTCAGAACGCATTTCAGCGGTCTGTACGGCAAACAACACCAACACAGCAGTCTGCTCCTGCTCATAATGCAGCACCTGCCGTTCCTCAGTCACCTGCTCTGGGCGATCTCAGTGACTTTGAAGAAATCGTTCCTACCGGTCCTGTGCCGTTCTGATTGTAAATATTTTATGAAACTTGAACATTTTTATTCAAGTTATTCCCCCACGGGGATATTTGTAGAGGGGGAAATATAAATGGCAGATAAAAAGAGTTTTGTGTTTTACATAGACAACAAAGAGGTACTGGACTTGCTTTCTGATGAACAGCTTGGTCACTTGTTACGACTTCTGATTGAATTTGTAGAAACCGGTATTTTGCAGAGTGTAGATGATGCATATGTAAATATGGCATATCGTTTTATGACAGCACAAATAAAGCGCGATTTTGAAAAATATGAAACTGTTTGCAAAAGACGTTCAGAAGCAGGCAAAAAAGGCGGTGCTCAAAAGGGCAATAAAAATGCATCAAAACAAGCAAAACAAACAAATGCTCGTTTTGCCAATCAAAACGAGCAAAAACAAGCAAAACAAGCAAAACAAGCTGATACTGTAACTGATACTGATACTGATACTGATACTGTAGTATCAGTATCTAAAGATACTGATACTATAGAGCAGGCATGCACCGCCCCAGAGGGGGCGGCACAGCCTGCCTATAAAAGAGAACCGCATGAGTATGACCCAAATGAACCGTATTACAAAATAGTACCAATAGAAGAGTTCGGCGATGATTTGGTATAGGCGGTGATGCACATTGAAGTATGAACTGAAACAATCAGATATATACGCTTTTGCATCGTATATGGGCATCGCTGTAAAACCAAAAGGCAATGAGATAAAATTCCAATACTGTCCATACTGCAAAAGCAGCCGTTCAGACCAATGGACTTTTTCCATAAATGCTGTCACCGGTGCATTCTGCTGCCCGAGAGCGTCATGCGGGGAGCAGGGGCATTTTGTGGAGCTGGCAAGAGACTTTGACTATACATTACAGAGCATCGCACAGAGCCAGTACAAAGAACTGCCGCAGGTGCGGCTGGTAACGTCCACACCGGCGGAAGAATATCTATTCCGGCGAGGCATACGGAAGGAAGTAACACGTGCTTACGGAATTACAACTAATCCGAATGACCCGAATCAATTGATTTTTCCATTTTATACAAGGGCAACGGACGCAGACGGTCAGATATATGACCGCATGGAATTTGTAAAGTACCGGCTGATCGACTACGACCGGAGCAGGCACAAATGCAAGGAATGGTGTGAGAGCGGATGCAAGCCGGTGCTGTTTGGTATGGATCACTGTAGCCCAGAAAAGAGCAGAACGCTGGTTATCACAGAGGGACAGATTGACAGCCTTTCCCTTACCAGCGCAGGCATACCAAATGCCGTAAGCGTGCCAAATGGTGCGAGAGGGTTTACATGGGCAGAGCATTGCCGCGAGTTTGTATCACAGTTTGACACCATCGTGGTATTCGGTGACTGTGAGCGCGGCAGGATCACGCTGGTAGATGATATCCGTGAGCTATTCCCGAATGCAAAAGTCAGGATACCGAGAATCAAGGACTATCTCGGCGAAAAGGATGCGAACGACATCCTCAGAAGCTTCGGCGAACGTGCTGTGCGCAAAGCGGTTGAAAAGGCGGAAGCATTTAAGCCGTCTACCGTTAAAGAAATGGCAGATGTACAACCGGTAAATCTCAACGATGTGCCGCATATCCGCACAATGTTTCCACGGCTGGACGATGCCATCGGCGGTCTGTACGAGGGGCAGCTTATCACGCTGACCGGAAAACGCGGCACAGGCAAAAGCACACTTGCAAGCATGCTTGCAGTGGCTGCATTATGGCAGAATTGGAATGTACTGATTTATTCCGGTGAGATGGCAGACTACGAGGTGAAGCGATGGATTGATTTTCAGATTGCCGGAGAAGAATCCATCAAGGAGAAAGTGTATACATCAACAACCGGCTATTACATCGGAGAGTCAGAAGAAAGACAGCTTGCAGATTGGTACCGCAGCCGGTTGTTCATTGTGGATAATAATGCGATGGAAGAAAATGCAGAGCATACGGAAATTACGGATGTAATTGTAACGGCTGTAAGAACATATGGTGTGCAGCTGGTCATTGTGGACAACCTTATGACGGCAATCAATGCCGGTGAGGATATTTACATCAGGCAAAGCAAGTTTGCACGAAAATTGAAAGCAATTGCACGGAAGCTGCACATTGTCATTGTACTTGTGGCGCACCCACGGAAAAGCAAATCCAGAGAATTGGAAAGCGATGAAATATCCGGCTCCGGAGATGTGGCAAATCTCTCTGACACAGTGTTGGTGCTTGACCGTGTGAGCAAGACAAAGGATGACGGCGAAAAGATTCATCAGACACTGCTTGCTGTCCAGAAAAACCGAGCAACGGGAACCCTGCTGCAAGGGGATGAACGGATACCACTACGGCACAGTAAAAAGTCAAAGCGGATTTATCAGCAATTGGATAAAGGTATTTGCCAGTTTCCGTTTAATTTGGATACAGCAAAGCGTACAGAAACAAAACCGCCGTTTTGATAAGGAGGTATCACATGACAGATCTTTCAGAACTGGACAAAATGGCATATGAGATGCAGGAGCTTCCAAGCGGTTTAAATATGCCGGAAACATACTACTTTCTGGCTATGCGCTCCATATATGTAATGTTTTTGTGCGGCAAACTCACAGAAGAACAGGCAAAACGTGAAAAGCGCAAGATCGTATCAGATTATAACGCTTTTGAGCTTGTATACCGCATCGGGGAGCATGATATGAGCGTCCTGCGCAATATACAGAGCCGAGCGGACTACTACAACAGCAGCGGATGTCCTGTATGCAAGCAGCTTGCAAACCAGATATGCGGACTTGCTGTGGAGCTTACAGACGATGCCGTGGAAGGCGGTGCTTGACGTGGGAGAGTTAAGACCATACCAGACGGATCTGGTGAACAGACTGAGTATATCATGGCGCACAGGTCATAAAGCGCCGTGTATCGTGCTTCCCTGCGGCGGCGGCAAGTCTGTTATCGTAGCGGAAATTGCAAAGCGCACCACAGAAAACGGCAGGCTTGTACTCTTTCTCGTGCATCGGAAAGAGCTGTGCGACCAAATCCGAAACACATTCCGCTGGTGGGGTGTTGATATGGACCTATGCAACGTCATGATGGTACAGACGGCTGCACGGAGATTGGACAAGCTCACAAAGCCGACACTGATTATTACGGACGAAAATCATCACAGCAAAGCAGCTACATACAAAAAAATTTATGATGCGTTTCCGGGGGCTTACCGTGTAGGAGTTACTGCAACGCCTGTGAGGATAGACGGCTCAGGTCTTGGCGATGTGAATGACGACCTGATTATTGGCGTATCGGCAAAATGGCTGATTGCAAACAACTGCCTTGCGCCCTATGACTACTATGCGCCTGAGGGAACGGATATGTCCTCTCTACATGTAAAAAACGGTGAATATGACATGAAAGAAGCTGAAAAACTTCTGGACGAAAATTGCATATATGGCGATGCAATAAATCATTACAAGAAGCTTGCAGACGGCATGAAAGCTGTATGCTACTGTGTTTCCGTCAGATACTCAGAGATGATGGCAGAGCAGTTCACAGGTGCTGGAATTCCGGCAGCGCATATAGACGGCGCAACTCCAAAGGCAAAGCGTGATAAAATTATCAGTGATTTCAGAGAGGGCAAGATTCTTATTCTCTGCAATGTTGACCTTATTTCTGAGGGATTTGACGTACCGGACTGCGGCTGTGTGATACTTCTCAGACCTACAAAGTCACTTACACTGTATATACAGCAGGCTATGCGCTGTATGCGGTATCAGGATGGCAAGCGTGCCGTGATTCTTGACCATGTGGGCAATGTCCGGCATTTTGGAATGCCGGATGATGACAGAGAGTGGTCATTGGAAACAGTAAAAAAGCAGGTTCCAGACTTTCAGATCATAGCCTGCGAAAAATGCTATTTTACTTTTCCAAAATATAAAGCAAATGGGAAGCCGTATACATACTGCCCCAAGTGCGGCGAACTTCTAAAACCACCGAAAGAAGCTCCAGAAAAGAAAGACAGAGAGCCTCTTGAGGAAAGCGGTGCGGAACTCCAGAAAGTCACAGAGGTCCATGTGATACCTGCCATGCCGTCCATGTGCAGAACGGTAAAAGACTTGACATTGTATGCAAAAGCAAAAGGATATAAGCAAGGGTGGGTATACCACACAGCGAAAAGAATGGGGTTGATACATAGTGACGGAGGAACACAGAATTCAAAATGAAATACGAGTTGCATTGTCTGAAAACTGTATTATTTTCCGTGGTAATGTCGGCAAAGGATACACCAAGGATGGCAGATATTTTGATACAGGATTGCCTGCTGGATTTTCAGATTTGTTCGGTGTGCGCAAGTCTGATGGTAAAGCCGTATTTATTGAGGTTAAAACAAAAAAAGGGAGAGTAACAGCGAAACAAAATCAATTTATAAAAGCCATGCAGAACGCCGGCGCAATTGCAGGAGTTTGTAGAAGCGTGCAGGAAGCAAAATCACTTGTAGCGTCAGAAATTGGAGTATATGATTATGATTAAAAACTGTATCATATGCGGCAAGCCGTTTGAAGCAAAACAGCAAAATTACAAGCTGTGCTCAGATGAGTGCAGACATACGCGGAAAATCGTATTACTAAAAAAATGTTATCAATATCGTAACACGGATGCGTACAGGCAACGGTGCAGAGAGTATGATCGCAAACGCGCAAAAATTGTATTATGCAAAATCTGTGGTGAGCCTGTGCCACCTGTAATTTATGGAGACAGAGTACTCCGTAAACGTATGCATGAGATGTGTGTTGTAAACGAGGCTGTACAACTTGCAAAAGATGGTGTGCCGTTTACAGATGCACGGTTTAAACGTGCAAAAAACATGGGATACACCGCGCGTGAACTGAAAGAGATTTTGAGGGGGGAATGTTGATAATGAGACTTGGAAAAGAACGTAATACTGGAGTAACTGACTTCATTATAAATCGGCGCCCTTATTCCATTTCTTTTGAATGTCCTTATTGCAAAAGCGATGTAGAAGTGAAATGGGACGATTTAGATGCTCCTGAATATTGGGGCGATGCTTGGGGCGAAGTTGAATGCCCATATTGTGAAAAATTCATTTCGCTTGGCGATTACGAAATGGATTAAAAAAAGGAGAATGATCATTACGATTGAAGAAGCAATCACAATTGATGAAGCAATCCAGTATTTATATGAAATTGCAAATAAAGGCGGCGATGAACGCGATGAAGAATATTTGCAGCTTGCAAATCAGCTTGCAAAATGGCTGGAAGAACTGAAAAGACATCGGCAATTCAGGGTGAATAAAGACATCAAGAATCCACTTGCCAATCTTTCCGGATATGTATGTCATCATTGTGATCATAAGGATGAATATATCATCGAGTATGAGGATACTGGATTGACGCCAAAACAAATAGAACAGATGAAACGGGAAAATGCAGAGCTGAAGCAGCTGCTGAAATTGGCAATTGAGCATTTGGGGATCGATGGCACTATTTGCGATAGATGCAATAAACTTCACACGGATGAATGTGATCCAGTTGCTGATTGCAGTTGCTATGAATGGCGTTATTTCGATAAAGCGAAAGGACTGATTGAGGATGGAAGCAATTGAAGCACTTATCGAAGAGATAAAGAGTGAAATCGAACTCTGCAAACATGAAATCGAAAAGTGCAGACGGCAGCGCGAAGCAATTGTAGAGCGTGAGCATTGCTATGATGACAGAAAAACCATGCTCTTAGGGTTGCTTGAGATTGCGGAACGTTCCGCAATGGACAGAGGTGATAATGATGAACATACGTGATATTATTTTTCTGTGTGCCATTCAGAACCGCTGCATCTGCTGCGGTGATATAATCCCTGAAGGGCGGATGGTGTGCTGGATGTGTGAAAGGAGCTGCGAATGACAAAAGAAGAACTTATCTCCTACAAATATATCAAGAAAGAAATCGAAGATATTAAAAACCGAATCAATCAGCTGAGAACGGAGGCACGGAGTCCAAAGGGTGTGCAGTATTCTGATGCTTACAGAGGCAGAGGTGAGCCTGTTCCGGCTCAGCAGCGATACATGGAACGGCTGGAAGAACTGTCCGCACTGTATGAAGCAAAGAAAGCAGAATTGCAGACAAGCCTGATTGCAATTGAAAGAGCAATTGCTTCCCTGCCTCCGGAGCTGCGGCTGATGATGCGGTATCGGTACATTGATGGCTATAAGTGGGAACAGGTTAATGAGATGATGCATATTTCAGAACCTACGTCTAAAAGGATGCATCGGAAAGCGTTAAAACTTTTGCAAAATGACCTTGTTTGATACAGTTGCAGTATGCTATAATGATAATATCGAAAAATGAAATCCGGTAGGAGTCTCCTGCCGGATTTTTTATTACCCAAAAACGGAGGGAGGAGATGAAACAAAATGATACAAAAACAGAAAATTCCGTAGTAGATACACGGATGGTCATAGCAGCGGAATTGCTTGCAAATCCGGATTTTTCCGGCACAAAAGAGGACATTGCCAGAGAAGCCGGTGTCTCACGTGCTACTCTCTACCGCTGGCTGCGGAATCCGGACTTTGTAGCGCTGGTGAATAGCCTCGTCACCCAGTACGCAGATGCAGAGCTTGCAATGGTCTGGAAAGCCCTGTGCAAGCGGATCCAAGCCGGAGATATGCAGGCAATCCGGCTCTACTTCGAATTGCGAGAACGAGGCGCACAAAAAGAATCCGAGCAGCAGACGGAAAAGCCAACATCCAGACTATACGAAACCTTAGGGGGAGAAGATGGAACCGATTACGAAACTGTCACCGAAGCAGAAACTGGTGATGAAATGGGCACACATGCCGAAATATCAGGATAAGAAAGCAATTATCTGCGATGGTTCCGTGCGTTCCGGCAAGACTGTATCCATGATCATTGGGTTTGTACACTGGGCAATGCGTTTTTTTGACGGATGCAATTTCGGTGTATGCGGCAAAACTGTGGGCAGTACATACCGTAATATCATCACTCCACTGCTCTCTATGCCGGATATCACAGATTATTATGATGTATCCTATCGGCGCAGTGACAGCCTTCTGACGGCGCGAAGCGGTGACAAAGTAAACCGGTTTTATGTGTTCGGCGGAAAGGATGAGAGCAGTTATGCTTTGATTCAGGGTATCACGTTGAGCGGTGTGTTATTCGATGAGGTGGCATTGATGCCTCGTTCATTTGTGGATCAGGCCATTGCACGAACCCTTTCGGAACCGCTTGCCAGATACTGGTTTAATTGCAATCCGGAATCATCTGAGCACTGGTTTTACAAGGAGTGGATCTGCAATACCCGAGGCAAACACGCACTGCATATTCATTTCACGATGCAAGACAATCCAACACTCACCCAAAAAGAAATTGCAAAAGCTGAAAGCCTATTTTCCGGCGTGTTTTACGAGCGATATATTTTAGGTCTCTGGGTGCTGGCAGAGGGGCTTGTATATCCCCAGTTTGATAAAAAAATCCATGTTGTACCAGACACCATCCCGAATGCCGATGATTCGGGAGAGTGGTTCATCAGCTGCGACTATGGAACGGTGAACCCCTGCTCCTTTGGTCTTTGGCATATAGACGATGACGGCAATGCTCTCAGGGTGCGCGAATACTACTATGATGCACGAAAAGAAGGCATGAGCCGGACAGACGAGGAGCATTACACGGAGCTTATAAAGCTCGCAGGTCCGCTTGCTCCATACATCAGAGCTGTGATTGTGGATCCATCTGCTGCCAGCTTTATTACTTGTATACATCGGCATGGGCTATTCCCTGTCTGGAAAGCAAATAACAGTGTACTGGACGGGATACGGGATACTGCCGCACTTTTAAAACTGGGCAAAATCCACATATGCGCCGGATGCAAAGATATTATCCGAGAATTCGGATTGTACCGTTGGGACGATGAACGCAAAGACAAAGACACGGTCATAAAAGAAAACGACCACGCCATGGACGATATGCGGTATTTTGTGAAAGGTGCCATGTGGCGTGTGCTTCGGGATATGGGCATTTCAGACGAATCATAGAAAGGAGGGAACAGCTACGAATCTATTTCAGTTCATCCGTTCGGTTTTGTTTAAGAAAAATAAAATGAATCAAACGGTATCCTCAGAGATGCAGACAGCCATTGAAACATGGCTGAATCTTTACACATACGGCACGGCAGACGGCAGTTCCGGCTGCCTGCGTCTCCCCTCTTCTGTCGCTTCTGAGGCTGCACGGCTTGCGCTGGCAGAATCCAAGATAGAGGTCAGTGATGCCAATCTGGACAAACAGATGCAAATCTTCTGGAATCATTTTTGCAGCCGTGCGGAATGTGCCTTTGCTCTGGGCAGTATGGCATTCAAGCCTTATGTTTCCGGCGATAGAATCATTGTAGATCTGGTTCGTGCCGATCGGTACGTTCCTACTGCATTCGATTCTTCCGGTGCTGTTGCATCGGCAGTTTTTATGGAACGCAAAGCCGAAAACGGACGCTATTATACACGGCTGGAAGCACATACTTTTGACATTGGCAGCCATACATATACCGTTGAAAACAAGGCATACTGCTCATTTTCAGAAGATTATCTCGGTTCGCCGTGCAGCCTATCTGATGTGGATGGATGGGAACAGCTTACGGAAACTCAGACCATAGCAAATGTGCAGAACCCCCTTTTTGCCGTGTTCAAAATCCCATCTGCAAACCATACAGATCTGGATTCACCTTTAGGCGTTTCTGTTTATGCCGATGCTGCCGAGCTTTTCCAGCAGGCAGAAAAGCAATGGAATCGGCTGATGTGGGAGTTTGAGGGCACAGAGCTTGCAATTGATGCATCGGACGACCTTTTCCGCATGAAAGATGGCAGATTGTCCAAACGTCTGCCTCAGGCGTTCAAGCGGCTTTTCCGGCGGCATGTGCTGGCACCGGAAAAAAAGCTTACAGACATGATTCAGGTTTTTTCTCCGGCGATACGGGATTCCAATATTTACAACGGATTTAATCGGATTTTGCAGCGCATTGAATTTTCCTGCGGTCTGGCATACGGGACACTCTCTGACCCTCAAACAGTTGAGAAAACGGCGGAGGAAATCCGGGCATCCAAACAGCGCAGTTATACGCAGATATCACGGATTCAGGCCAGCTTACAGGCTGCATTGGAGCAACTGCTGTATGCAATGCAGGTTTATGCATCCCTGTACAATCTGGGCTATGACAGCCATGCAGCACTGACCTGCTCATGGGGTGACAGCGTCATGGAGGATTGGGACAAGACCTTTGCACGGCGTTTACAGCTGGCACAGTCTAACATGCTCCGCCCTGAGCTTCTGATTATGGATGAATTCGGATGCGATGAAGAAACAGCAAAGGGGATGATGCCACAGCAGCCCTCACAATCCGATTTCAGCCTGTTTGGCGGTGACAGCTGATGCTATCCCCAATCTACTACGAAAACTGCACAGATGCCATTCTGGCGCAATATGGACGGATGGAAGATGCAATTCTTTCCGCAATGGTGCGGAGGATTCTGAAAATGGGATTTGTTTCCGACAGCACGAAGCATCAAGCAGAAATGCTGCAGGAAGCAGGGCTTTTGTATGAGGATACTTTGCAGCTCATTGCAGACCATACAGATGCAACCAAAGAACAGGTCAAAGCCCTGTTTGAAGATGCCGGTGTGGAAACGGTTGAAATCGACAACGAGGTTTACAGAGAATCCGGAAAAGTACCGGTGGACATCCGTCAATCGGACAGCATGCGTCAGGTGCTGGAAGCCGGATTCAGGAAAACCATGGGCGTTATAGATAACCTGACCAGCACAACGGCTCTGACCACACAGAACGCATTTTACAAGGCTTGTAATGATGCTTATATGCAGATTGCAAGCGGTGCGTTCAGCTATCAGGAGGCTATCCGGAATGTGCTGAAACAGGCAGCGCAGGGCGGTTTAACCGTCCAATATCCGTCCGGACATACAGACAAGCTGGATGTTGCCATCCGCCGTGCAGCTCTTACCGGAGTGGGTCAGACATGTGCAGAAATCGGGAAAATGAACGCAGAGGAAAACGGCTGCGACCTGATGGAAATTTCAGCTCACAGCGGTGCACGTCCCTCTCACGCTGCATGGCAGGGAAAACTGGTCAGCCTTTCCGGAAAAAATACCGGTCGTACTGTGGACGGTATACGTGTGCTGTCACTATCGGATATCGGCTATGGAACAGGCGCAGGATTCCGAGGGTGGAACTGCCGACATGACTGGTATCCGTATTTTGAGGGCATCAGCACACCGAACTATACACCGGAACAGCTGGCAGAGCTGGATGTACGGAATATTCCGTATAATGGCAAGATGTACACGCAGTATGAAATCAGCCAGATGCAGAGAGCCGGAGAGCGAAAGGTGCGTGCACTGAAACGGGAATGTATTGTCAATCAGACAGCCGCTGACAATGCAAAGGACAGCGAATTAAAAACAGCAGCACAGGCGCAGTATCAGGCTTCTGCTGTAAAGCTGAAATCCGCTGAACAGAAACTGAAAGACTTCTGCAATGCGACTGGGCAGGACAGAGACAGATTCCGTGAACAGGTGCTTGGGTTCAGCCGGTCAGAGGCTCAGAGGGCGGTTCAGGCAAGTAAGAAAGAAGTTGACAAATACAAAAATATTAGCTATAATAAAAACGGAACAATTGTTGTTACGGATGATTGGAAAAATAAAGGTAAGGTTTCAGTACCAAAAAAATACAAGCCGAATGCTGTTGTTGAAACTGCTACAATGTATAAAAATGGAAATGTACAAATCGACAGAACGATTTATGATGAAAACGGCATTATTAAAACGCAAATACATTCTGGCAATCATAATAAGCCAAAAGCTCACCCATATGGAGAAAAAGGCGAACATCATCATTACTATACATGGGTCGAAGGAGAAGAGCACCCAATTAGAGAAACTGATAATTTAACCAATAAAGAGAAAAAGGAACACAGTGATATCTTATGACAGCAAAAGAAATAAAAGATAAAATCATGTCATTTACAAATGATGTTTTGTTAGATTACCCTGAGCATGATATGATTTTCATTAATCCGTGTAGTACCCACAAATTTATATTTAGCTATGAGAATATAGACAAAACATATAATAGCATTGATGAACTTATGGGAGATAAAATTTTTGACGGAAAATCATTATCTGAAATTGCTCCGATGTTAAGCTCAATTTAATAATCAACTAAAGCACCTCTCACAGGGTGCTTTTTGGAAAGGATAACCCCATGAAAATTGAATGCACGCCTAAAGAAGCAGCCGACTTCATAGAAGAACTGCGAAGTCGGCTGAAAGAATTTGATATGACAATAAAGCTTGATGACAGTGATTTAGAACTTTTTCAGGAAGCTGCTACTTCCGTTGAAGACCATTCAAATTTGCCGAAAGTTTACTTTTGCGACAAAAATAAAAATGTTGATTGCCCGCACAGGCTCATGTGCAGCGTGTGCGATAAAACAACGCTGAACAGGGATTGTGCTAAGCTTGACGCTTGCGGCAGTCCTCTTTTAGTTCATTATTCAGCTTTTCAAGCAGTTCATACCCTTTAAGCGTTATTCCACAAATACGTGAAATAGAAAATCCTCTGAGGCTTGTAGAAAGCTGTAATTCAATATACCCATCACAGCTTAATAAATAGCAGCAGTAAGCCAGACGCTCGAAAGAATAATCATTTAATTTTTTATGTAAATGATATAATTCAGTATCTGGAAAAGCATACTCGTTATTTTTGCTATTGTAACAAATATCAAAAGATTCATCATTTGCAATCACGTTTAAGATGTCAAAGATACATTTTTTAGTAATCATCATATGTACCTCACCTACCTTTCCGGAGCAGACTGCCATATTCACCTTCCTTTCTGCTCCGGCTCTATTATATCATAAATATTGGCACTCTGCAAAGGGTGCTTTTCTTATACCCAAAAACCAGAAAGGAAAATCAAAATGTTTAAATTGGAAATCATTGACGGAAAAGGAATCTTCCTGAACGGGGTAAAAATTGAACCTGTGATAGGTTGGGCTGTTGAAAGTGATGATTATTGCGCACAGATCGTTACTCTGAGATTGCAAGTCGATGAGGTGAAAATGGACTGCGGATTTGAAACCCGTCAGAAGAATTTATCAGAAATGCGAAAACGATAACTTTGCTGTTTACCAGCACGATGAAAGACGAATCAGCATCCGAAAGGGTGCTTTTTTCATAGGTTTAAACCGAATTTAAATGGAAAGGAAAATGACTATGACACTGAAAATCACAGGCACATCGGAGGAAATCACAGCGTTCATCCGTGAAATCGGAACAACATCCGTGACGCTGGATGAATTTGAATGTGAGGAGGATGAAAGCGATGATTGACCAGAAATTTCTGGAAAGTATCGGAATCACCGATGAAGCAGCGGTAAAGTCCATCGTGGAAACATACGCTGCGGACATCAAAGCCGAACAGGACACAGCAGCATCCATCCAGACACAGCTGGACACCGCCAATCAGACCATCCAGTCTTACAAGGATATGGATATCGATGGCATCAAGGCAAGCGTAGAGGATTACAAGCAGAAATGGGAACAGTCCGAAGCAGACCGAAAAGCCTTTGAACACAGAACAAAGATTAACGGTTATGTGAAGACGCTGGGGCTGCGTGATGATGTGTATGAGCAGCATGTATCCGATTTGCTGCTGAACAGTAAAGCACAATTTAACGCTTCGGGAGAACTGGTAGATGTAGATGGTGTTGTAAATGCGTTCCGTGAATCTCACAAGAATGCTTTTGCAGATGCAGAACCGAAGCCGCAGTTTGTGCAGTCAACACCGGGCAAGGCTGATGCGTCTGCGGATGATGCGTTCGTGAATGCGATTCTCGGACTAAAGTAAAGAAAGGAAGTAGAATATTATGCCGAATACAATTGCACTCATTCAAAAATATATTGACAAGCTGGATGAAGTTTACAAGGTGGCATCCCTGACCACAGATCTGGAAGCCGATCCGGCAACCGTGCGCATGGGCAATGCTGCAAATGAAATCCTTGTTGCAAAGATGGACATGGATGGTCTGGGCGACTACGACCGTCAGACCGGCTATGCAAGCGGCTCTGTAAATCTTGATTGGGAAACCAAGACGTTCAACTACGACAGAGGCAGAAGATTTTCTGTAGATTCCATGGATAACGAGGAAACTGCTGCCATGTCCTTCGGACTGCTTGCCGGTGAATTTATCCGTACAAAGGTCGCTCCGGAGCTGGATGCATGGCGCTTTGCAAAGTATGCTTCCCTTGCCGGTACAACTGTGACAGCAGATTTCAGTACAGTTGACGATTTCTGTCTTGCTGTAAATGATGCAAGTACTGCCATGGACGAAGCAGAAGTTCCGGCTGAGGGACGTATCCTGTATGCGACTCCTACGGCGCTGAACGCACTGGATACCATTGACAGCTATAAGTCCAAAAAGATGTTTGAACGCTTTGCCAAAACTGTACGTGTTCCGCAGAACCGGTTTTACTCTGCTGTTGACTTGCTGGACGGCAAAAAGGACGATGAGCTGAGCGGCGGATTCCAGAAAAATGCAGATGGCAGAAAACTGAATTTTATGATTATCCACCCCAGATCTGTCATCCAGTATACAAAGCACCGTGTCAATAAGACCATTGCGCCGGAGCTGAACCAGACGGCAGATGCATGGATGTACTTTTATCGTGCCTACGGCATCACAGAGGCTTACGACAATAAGAAAATGGGCATTTATGCATCTGTATCTGCTACATAAAATTGGGAGGTGAGCGTATGACAACGGTTGGACTGACCTTTGAAGCCAAAAAGAAGAAGCCGAAGCCTCCGGAAACTCCGCCGGAAGTACCCAAGGAGTGATCTTCATGGCTTATGCAACATTTGAAGAGTACCGGACAATTTATGCCGGTACTCTTTTTACTGCCGAAAATCAGATGCTGCCCTTTGCGGAGCGTGCGTCTGATTACATGGATGCAGTCACATTCGACCGGATTGCACAGAATCCACCGCAGGATGGCGACACGCAGCGCAAAATCAAAAAGTGCTGCTGTGCTCTGGCTGAGAACTTGTATTACTACGATGCAAAGCTGCATCCGGATGCGGCAGCATCCGGTGGTATAAAGCAATCAGAGACCAGCAGCAAGTATAGTGTGACCTATGCCAATCCGCTGGACAGCCTGAGCACACTGACCGGCAGCACATTTCAAGATTACCAGTACCATACGGCTCTCCAGTATCTGGGACGCACAGGACTGATGTACAGAGGAGTGGATGAATGATGATGTTTACCAATGCAAGCTGTACCCTGTTTCACAAGGGTATAGATGCCGCTGCACGGCTGCCCACATGGGAGCCGGAAAGCATAGAAGCGGTATATTGGGAGGATAATGCAGGTCAGAGCCTTGTCAGCAATCAGAATGGAAATCATGAAATGAAGCAGAATAACAGCGTATTTGTGATGATTCCGAAGGCGTATGTACCGGAGCAGATGCCGAAAAGAGGCGATCTCATTGCCCTTGGGACAGACGCTGGCCAGCAGGATGCACACACCATTATGAGCGTGGAAAATTTTCTGTACGGCTCCGAAGCTGTGCAGCATATTGAGGTGACGGCAGTATGAGTATGACCATCAAAAATGTGATTCTGCCGCAGACAAAGCAGCTGATTGCACAGGTGCAGAGAGCGCAAAAAGTAGTGGATAGTGAGGTCTTACGCCGCTGTGATCCACTTGTGCCGTTTCAGACGGGCAAATTAAAAGGCTCCGGTATTACTGGTACAAAAATCGGAAGCGGCAAGATACGGTATACGGCACCTTATGCACGGCGGCAATATTACTTGGGTCGTGTATCTGCCACCCGTGGAAGGAGATGGTTTTTGCGTATGGTATCACAGCAGGGTAATTCGATTCGGGCAATTGCCCAAAAAGCACTGAACGGAGGGAGTCCATGAGTATTATAGGCAGCTTACGTACATGGTTTGCATCCTGCCCGATTCTGAAGGATGGTATTCTGAATGTGGAATACCTGGGCGCAGAGGGAATTGAATACACCATTGACGCAGACCAGCCCACAAGCCCGATTTTACGCAAATATGTGGACGGTGACAGCCTCAGACAGTACCCGTTTATCTTTGCAAGCCGTGAATCCTACGGTCCGGATGTACTGCAAAACATTGCAAACTCCGGTTTTTACGAAGATCTGGCCGCATGGGTAGAACAGCAATCCGCTGCCGGTAATCTGCCTGTACTGGATGAGCACCGTACACCAAAGTATATTGAGGTGCTATCAAACGGGTATCCATTTGACACGGGGGACAGCACTGCACGCTATCAGATTACAATGAATCTTGTCTATTATCAGGAGGGAATTTAAATGGCAATTTCGGATACAAGCATCGAAATTTTGAACGAGAATATGGTAGAGCGCAGCCATGTAGTGGCTTTCATGGGCGTAAAAGATTCAAGCGGTGAAACTGTATACGCCAGAATGAAGGGCTTTACAGAACTGACTACGAACAAGAACGCCAAAGAGTACAACAGACAGTATGTGGACGAAGTCTTTGAACGTACAACTGTTGTAGGGTTCAATTCGTCCATCTCATACGCATTTGATGATTATAAAGGAAATGTTGTGCTGACAGCACTGAAAAACATTGCAGATATGGAAATTTCAGGCGGTGACGCAACGGTTGAAATCGTTGTTGTAGACATGAACAGCATTTCCCTTTCTTCCGGCAGCAACTACACAGCGGATGCAATCCGGAGACAGTTTTCTGTTGTACCGTCTACATCCGGAGATACAACGGATTGTATGACATACAGCGGCGATTTTAAGGCATGCGGTGAAATCGAACGTGTGACTGTTACAGGATCATCCATCAATCCCAGCAAGTGGTTACAGTGTAAAGTTACATCTACGGTTGTAGCAACAGTATCAGATTAAGGAGATAAGCTGCTATGGATATGGATAAACCGAAATTTACATATAACGGGCACAGTTTTGGTTTTAGCATGGACGACTATGAGGATGCGCTGCGGTATCAATCTGCTTTGGGTGCACTGGCAAAGGAACAGGTTCCGGAACGTGCTGTGAATCCTTCCGGCTATATAAAGGGCTATTGCGAAGCGATGGGACGTTTTTTTGATACGGTACTCAAAGAAGGGGCGGCATCCAAAATGTTTGGTGATAAGCTGGACAAACGGCTGTATGATGATGCCTATGGTGCTTTTCTGGATTTTGTTACCCAACAGGTAAAGGAATCCAATACACGCATGGCAAAGCTGGTACAAAAGTATGCACCAAAGCAGGAGGAAAAGCATGAACCTTTTAACGGATCCGCTGCCCACAGCTGTTGAAGTCTGCGGAAAATGCTATCCTATAGTGACCGGTTTTCGTGACTGGATTCGCTTTTATGCGTTGCTGGATGACCGTGAAATCACCGATAAGCAGCGGCTGCAAATTGCCATGATGTGGTACACAGACGGGTATCCGGAGGACATAGGGGCGGCATGGCAGGCTCTCCTTGATTTTTCTGTATGCAAGGATGTGCCAAAGGCGGGTAAATCCGGTTCCGGCACTGGCACACGTGCCCCTTGTTTTTCATGGGTTTATGATGCGCCCTTTGTGGTGGGTGCGTTCCGGCAGGTGTACGGCATTGACCTGACCACATGTGATATGCACTGGTACACATTTTTTGCCCTGTTTCAGGCTCTGCCGGATGATACACCGCTGAAACAGCGGATGGCACTCCGGCAGACCCGTCCGGCAGAAATCAAAGACAAGGAACGCCGAAAGCAGATTGTGAAAGCACAGCAGGCAATTGCGATTCCACATCCGGTTCTCACAGATGAGCAGATCGGCAATGTGTTTCTTTTATGATGGGAGGTGATGCAGATGGCAAGTGATGGACATCTGATTTTTGATACAAACATTGACTATGATGGGATTTTAAATGGTCTGAAAGAGCTGGAAAAAAAGCTTGAGGGCTACACGGTGGGCAAAGATATTTTCGCCAATCTTGCAGCAGATGCCATCAAAGCCGCAGGCGGTGCGTTTTCATCGGCTGCGCAGATGGGTGTAGAATTTGAGGCATCCATGTCCAGAGTACAGGCGGTATCCGGTGCAACAGCGGATGAGCTGGAAAACCTCACCGACCTTGCAAGGGCATATGGTGCTTCCACGGTATTCTCGTCCTCTGAGTGCGCAGATGCGCTGAACTATATGGCTATGGCTGGCTGGAATGTAGAGCAGATGACAAATGGTCTGTCCGGTATCCTGAATCTTGCAGCAGCTGCCGGTGAAGATCTGGGCACCACCTCTGACATTGTAACGGATGCACTGACTGCATTTGGCATGTCTGCGGAAGAAGCCGGACATTTTGCTGATATTCTGGCAACTGCATCCAGCAAATCCAATACCAATGTTTCCATGATGGGCGAAACCTTTAAGTATGTTGCGCCGGTTGCCGGTGCGTTGGGATACAGTGCAGAGGATGTGGCGGTTGCTGTGGGTCTGATGGCTAACAGCGGAATCAAGGCGAGTCAGGCAGGTACTTCCCTGCGTGCAATCCTTTCGAATCTGACAGAGCCGACCGATAAACAAGCGGAAGCAATGGAAACCCTTGGAATCTCCCTCACAGATTCTGAGGGCAAGATGAAAAGTCTGGACGAACTCATGGGCGATTTACGCACGGGGTTTTCCGGACTGGATGAAGCCACACAAGCAAGCTATGCTTCCATTATCGGCGGACAGGAAGCTATGTCCGGTCTGCTTGCTATTGTAAATGCTTCAAACACAGATTTTAACAATCTGAAATCGGCAATTTACGGCTGTGACGGTGCCTGTGACAGCATGGCAGAAACAATGACGGACAATGTCTCCGGCGAACTGAAAACGCTCCAGTCCATGGCAGAAGAGCTGCAACTGTCTCTTTATGATATGTTCCAGCCTGCACTTATGAAGGCAATCCCAAAGGTACAGGATGCGGTGGGATGGATTACGGATCATCTGGATGAAATCATTGCTTTTGCAAAGCCTGTTTCAATTGCACTGGCAAGCATTTTTGCAGTCAATAAAGCAGTAAAGTTTTGTGGTGCAATCAAAAACATTTTCTCTGTCATCAATGCCGGTATGTCCTCTAATCCTGTGGGCATGATTTTTAAAGCAGCTGAAGCTGTGACTGTGTTAGGCACAACTGTATTTAGTCTGTTTGATGCTATGGGCAAAGTGCCGGATTATGACGGCACTTTGCAGGAGTGCAGGCAGGAAATTGAAGAAACCACAGCTGCCCTTGAACTGGCACGCACAGAATACGATGAAAATTCAGGCGTTGTTCAGCAGCTGGAATCTGACTTGGCACTGTTGAACCGACAATACGAACAGGGCGGCGGCATGCTCGGAGAACTGGAACAAGAAATTGAACAGGTCAGCAATGCATATGACGCAATGAAGCAGGAACAGGAAGAAGCCATCCAGAATTTTGACAATAATGAAGCGTCTGGCATGCGTGCCGTAGCAATGCTGGAATCGTTGTCTGAAAAATCAGAATTAACAGCAGCAGACCTCAATCTGATGAAGTCTTATGCGGACTATCTGAATGACAACTTTAATTGTAATATTCAGGTAAACTATGATACCGGTGAACTGACCGGATTCGACCCGAAAGATATTGCTGCACAGGTTGCCAAAATCGCACAGCAGAACCGTGCGGATTATGCAATTAAACAAATTACAAGTGCCGATTTTGTGAATGAATATCTTGACGCTTACGAAGTGTACACAAAAGCAAAAAAAGAAGCAGATGAAGCATTTGCAGAATATCAGGAAGCTTTCGAAGAGTACGGCTACGGCGGTTCTGAATGGGTAAATTCTTTGTATGTGGAATACGAAAATTTAAAACAGGCAGAAGATGAAGCTGCATCCGAACTGGATAACTATAACACAAATCTGGACGAAATGGGGCGAATGGCTGGCATGTCTGCCGGAGCCATCGAAGAATACCGTCAGTCTCTTGAAAATACGGACGTAGCAATTGGAGACTTACAGAAATCCACAGAGGACGCAAAAGAATCCATAGATTTTATACAGGAAGGCATAACGGCTGCACAGGATGTGCTTACACAACACCAAGACCGTATTCTGGAAATCGCACAGGCGTATGATGAAGCCTATGATGCAGCATACAGCAGTTTTCAGGGGCAGTTTGGATTAT
>JBJERF010000043.1:0-1805 GCA_051882115.1 Ruminococcus sp.
AGACCGGAGGATGAGCTGAACTGCGGAAGCTGCGGCTATGACACCTGCCGTGAAAAAGCGGCTGCAGTTATCGAAGGCAAGGCCAATATCAGCATGTGCCTGCCGTTTCTGATGGAAAAGTCAGAGCGTTTTTCCAGTAATATATTAAACAATACACCCAACGGAATTCTCGTTCTCAATGAAAATTATGAGGTTCAGCAGATCAATCCCATGGCCATGGAAATGCTGCATGTGCGGGACAGATCGGATGTTCTCGGAGATCACGTGATACGGATTCTGGATCCGGAGCCGTTTATGCGCGTGCTGGAGGAAAAAAAGCCGGTGAAAAATTACCGGGAATATTATGCGGAGTTTAAAAAATATCTGGAATTAACCATATCTCATGATCCGGTGACACATATTCTGATCGGGATTCTCAGGGATGTGACCGATGAAGAAAACAAGATACTTGAAAAAGAACGGATCAGTCGTCAGACTGCGGAAATAGCAGACAAAGTTGTGAACAAGCAGGTGCGGATCGTGCAGGAAATTGCTTCTCTGCTGGGGGAAACAGCGGCAGAAACAAAAATCGCACTGACCAGACTGAAGGAGTCGATTGAAGTTGAAGAAAAAAACAAGTAACCTGTATGCCGATATCGGGTATATGAGTCTGACACATGCGGGGGAGGAAATCTGCGGGGATCATGTGGATGTGGTGAAACAGGGAGAGGATTCCACAGTCATTGTTATGGCTGACGGTCTGGGCAGCGGAGTGAAGGCAGGTATTCTGTCCACGCTGACATCAAAAATCATTTCCACCATGCTGGCTGAAGGAATGAAGCTGGAGGATGCGGTGGAGACCATTGCGGCAACGCTGCCCATCTGCTCGGTAAGAGGGATCGGATACTCCACATTTACGATTATCCGTATTGTGAATAATGAGCGGGCGGAGATTATCCGGTATGACGATCCGAAGGTGGTGCTGCTGCGAAACGGGATAAATGTGGAAGTTCCCTATACCATGATGGGAATCGGCGACAAGAAAATCTACCGCGCCGATGTCAATCTGGAGGAAAATGATATTTTCGTGGCTTTCAGTGACGGTGTGACGCATGCCGGTGTAGGAAGACTGAATGATTTTGGCTGGGGACGCAGGGGTGTGATTGATTTTATGGAAACATACTGTGATGTGGGTTTTACAGCCAAAACACTGACAACCATGCTGCTGGATGAGGTATCCGAAATGTATGAGGGTGAGCCGGGAGACGATGCCACGGCCTGCGTGATTCGGATCCGGCAGAAAGTTCCCATGAATCTGATGGTGGGACCGCCTGCCAACCGCAGTGACAGCAGGAAAATGATGTCGCTTTTCTTCTCGAAAAAGGGAAAGCATATCGTCTGCGGCGGCACCACCTCCACCATTGCGGCGGAATTTCTGAACAAACCGCTGATTCCGGAACTGAAATTTCCGGATCCGGATATCCCTCCCATTGCAAAACTGGAAGGCGTGGATCTGGTTACGGAGGGGGTCATCACCATAAACCGGGTGGTGGAGTATGCAAAGGATTATCTAAAGGATAATAAATCCTATGAAATATGGAGTTTCAAGAAGGATGGAGCTTCCCAGATTGCAAGACTGCTTTTTGAGGAAGCAACCGATATCAATTTTTTTGTGGGAAGGGCAATCAACCCGGCTCATCAGAATCCGAATCTGCCGATTAATTTCAATATTAAGATGCATTTGGTGGAGGAACTTGCTTCCTGTCTGACGGAGATGGGTAAAAAAATAAAAATCAATTATTTTTAGGAGGTAGTCTATGAATCAG
>JBJERF010000043.1:1905-6118 GCA_051882115.1 Ruminococcus sp.
GAGATGGGTAAAAAAATAAAAATCAATTATTTTTAGGAGGTAGTCTATGAATCAGCCATTTGATTATGGTCCTGTGGATGCGATTCTGGAGGCAAATGGATGTAGTGAGGGAGCAATCATAGCAATCCTGCAGGACATTCAGGAGCATTATCATTATCTTCCGCGGGAGGGATTTTCGTATCTTGCCGGCAAGCTGAATGTGAGTGAAGCGAGGATTTACAGCGTAGCGACTTTTTATGAAAATTTTTCTCTGGAACCGAAGGGTAAATATGTGATTAAGATCTGCGACGGTACAGCCTGTCACGTGCGGGGGTCTTTGCCGATTCTGGAACGGCTGCGTAAGGATCTGGGGCTGTCAAAAACAAAGAAGACAACAGATGATCTGCTGTTTACAGTGGAAACTGTTTCCTGTCTGGGCGCCTGCAGTCTGGCGCCGGCCATGACGGTGAACGATGTGGTTTATCCGGCCATGACACCGGATAAGGCGTCTGATCTGATAAAAGAATTGCAGGAGGGACTGAAGGATGAAGAAACTGAATAGCAGAGAAGAACTCATGCAGGTCCGTGCTGCCTGTGAAAAAGCCCTGAGGCTGGAAAAAACCAGGATCCTTGTATGCGCCGGAACCGGCTGTGTATCCAGCGGCTCTCTGAATATCTACAAGCGTCTGAAGGAAATCATGGAGGAAAAGAATATTCCGGTTACTGTGGAACTGGAAGAGGAACCCCATGACGAATCAGTGGGTCTGAAAAAATGCGGATGTCACGGTTTCTGTGAAAAAGGTCCGCTGGTACGCATCGAGCCTTATGGATGGCTTTATCTGAAGGTACAGCTGTCCGACTGCGAGGAAATCGTGGAAAAAACCGTCCTGAACGGAGAAAATATCGAACGTCTTGCTTTCCATAAGGACGGCGAGGTTTACAAAAAACAGGAAGAAATTCCTTTCTATCATAAGCAGACAAGACTTGTTCTGGAACATTGCGGTCATATTGATGCCACATCCCTGAAAGAGTATCTGGCATTGGGAGGATATCAGGCATTTGAGAAAGCCCTTTTTGATATGTCGGGAGACGATATCATCAAAGAAGTTTCCGACTCCAATCTTCGTGGAAGGGGAGGCGGCGGTTTCCCCACCGGGCGCAAATGGTCACAGGTGAAACGCCAGAAAGAACAGAAACGCTACGTGGTATGCAACGGTGATGAGGGTGACCCCGGTGCATTTATGGACCGGAGCGTTATGGAAGGTGATCCTCACAAGCTGCTGGAAGGTATGATGATTGCGGCACGTGCCTGTGGTTCCGATGAAGGTTATATTTATGTGCGTGCAGAGTATCCCATGGCAGTAAACCGTCTGCGGATGGCCATTCGTCAGGCAGAAGAAGCAGGGCTGCTGGGAGATCATATTCTGGGTACCGATTTCTCATTCCGTCTGCACGTCAACCGCGGAGCCGGCGCCTTTGTATGCGGCGAGGGCAGTGCGCTGACCGCTTCCATTGAGGGCAAGCGCGGCATGCCCCGTGTAAAACCGCCCCGTACGGTTGAGCACGGTCTTTATGAAAAGCCCACCGTATTAAACAATGTGGAGACCTATGCCAATGTGCCCATGATCATCATGAAAGGTGCTGCATGGTTTAAATCCATCGGACCGGAAAACAGCCCCGGTACGAAAGCGTTTGCTCTGACCGGAAATATAACCAATACAGGTCTGATCGAAGTGCCCATGGGAACCACCCTGCGTGAAGTTATTTTTGATGTGGGCGGCGGCATGCGAGGGGATGGAACGTTTAAAGCCGTACAGATCGGCGGTCCCTCCGGCGGATGCCTGACAGAAGAACATCTGGATCTGCCTCTTGATTTTGATTCCCTGAAAAAGGTTGGAGCCATGATCGGTTCCGGCGGCCTGGTTGTTATGGATGATAAAACCTGTATGGTGGAAGTTGCAAGATTCTTCATGAACTTTACGCAGAATGAATCCTGCGGGAAATGTGTGCCGTGCCGTGAAGGTACGAAACGTATGCTTGAGATTCTGGAACGGATCGTTGACGGCAAAGGCCGGGAAGGCGATATCGAACTGCTTCTGGATCTGGCAGATACGATTTCCGCAACTGCTCTCTGCGGTCTCGGTAAATCAGCGGCTTCACCGGTTGTCAGTACTATCAGGAGCTTTCGTAATGAATATGAAGCACATATTAAAGACAGAGACTGTCCTGCCGGCGCCTGTCAGAAACTGAAAAAGATTGTAATTGATCCGGAACTCTGCATCGGATGCGGAAAATGTGCGAAAAACTGTCCGGTTACCGCAATCAGCGGAGAGAAGAAGAAAGCACACACCATTGATCTGATGAAGTGTATCCGATGCGGCAGCTGTATGGAATCATGTCCGAAGCAGGCAATCAAGGAGGGCTGAACATGGAAAAGAAAGAATTTATGATAATCGATGGGAGTCCTGTCGAGATCAATGGAGAGAAAAACCTGCTGGAACTGATTCGGAAGGCGGGAATCGATATGCCCACATTTTGTTATTATTCCGAACTGTCTACATACGGCGCCTGCCGCATGTGCGTGGTGGAGGATGAATGGGGCGGCATGACTGCAGCCTGTTCCACCGTGCCGAAGGCAGGTATGAAAATCAAAACCAATACAGAGAAACTGCGCCGTTACCGGAAAAATATCCTGGAGCTTCTGTTGGCAGATCATTGCAGAGACTGCACAATCTGTGAAAAGAATAAAAACTGCAAGCTGCAGGATCTGGCAAAACGGTTCAATCTTACCGATATCCGTTTCCCCAATACAGCTCAGAACCATGCAGTTGACAGTTCCGCTCTTTCCATCGTGCGGGATGAGAGCAAATGTATTCTCTGCGGCGACTGTGTCAGAATGTGCAATGAGATCCAGCATGTTGGCGCCATTGATTTTGCTCACCGCGGCTCGAAAATGGTGGTCAGTACAGCTTTTGGCGTACCGATTGCAGAATCACCCTGCGTCGGCTGCGGTCAGTGTGCGGCGGTATGTCCTACCGGTGCCATTGTGGTAAAGGATGATATTGCAAAGGTGTGGAAAGCACTGGATAATCCCAATATCAAGGTGACGGTACAGATCGCTCCTGCAGTTCGTGTGGCTCTGGGAAGTGAACTGAATCTGGAACCGGGAGAAAATTCCATGGGAAGAATCGTGGCAGCTCTTCACAGAATGGGATTTGACGAGGTTTACGATACCTCCACAGGGGCTGATTTTACAGTAATTGAAGAAGCGGAGGAATTTCTGAAGCGTCTGAGATCGGGGAAAAACCTGCCCCTGTTTACCTCCTGCTGTCCGGCGTGGGTGAAATACTGCGAGAAAAAATATCCGGAGCTGCTTCCCAATGTATCGACCTGCCGCTCTCCTATGGAAATGTTTGCTTCCGTCATCAAGGAGTATGGGAAACATTCTTCCAGAAAGCAGTTCCATGTGGCAGTGATGCCCTGTACGGCCAAAAAGGAGGAAGCTGCAAGGCAGGAATTTGCAAAAGACGGAAATCCCGATGTGGATGCGGTCATTACGACACAGGAACTGATCCGTATGATCCGCAGCGCCGGGCTGGTATTTCAGGAGCTGGATCCTGAATCCGTGGATATGCCCTTCGGAACGATTTCCGGCGCCGGCGTCATCTTCGGTGTAACCGGCGGTGTAACGGAAGCGGTGCTGCGCCGTGTTTCCTCCGATAAGTCCAGAGCCGGACTCCAGAGTATTGCCTATACCGGTGTCAGAGGCATGGAAGGCGTAAAGGAAGCTGCAGTCAGCTGCAGGGACAGAGAACTTCATATTGCCGTAGTCAGCGGACTGGGCAATGCGGATAATCTGATCAAAAAGATGAAAAACGGAGAAGTCCATTACGATTTTATCGAAGTAATGGCATGTCCGGGCGGCTGTGTCAGCGGCGCGGGGCAGCCGTTTGCTCTGTCAGGGGAGAAAAAGGAGCGCGGCGACGGATTGTATGCGGCAGACAAGCTGTGCAATATCAAGCGCTCGGAGGAAAATCCTCTTCTTCAGTCGCTGTATCAGGATACGTTAAAGGGAAAGGTACATGATCTTCTTCATGTCAGCTATGTGCAGGGAAAGGAAGGATAATATGGTTGAACTCAATGTCTGTATCGGCAGTTCCTGCCATTTGAAAGGATCCTACAATATTATTCATACCTTTCAGCATCTGATTGAAGAGAAAGGACTTCATGATAA
>JBJERF010000044.1:0-26967 GCA_051882115.1 Ruminococcus sp.
CTCTTCATGTTATTCGGATTCGTAAATCACTTCGTCGTTATATAAAATTTGTGTAATATTTTCCGGATCCAGCTCCGTATCAAACATGGCACAGGCAAATGCTTCCTGATTTGCATTATCCACATGAATGCCTGTTTGCAATTCATATGTGGTGCCGTCCTTTGTTACAACAGAAAACTGCTTGTCATAAATATCTTCCCACCAGATCTCCGTCTCATCTTCTTTCGTTGGATCCACCATAAATTCCGGCAGATACTTGTTTCCACTCATACAATGCCACTTCAGCAGCATAGTTTCCGGAGAAAGGGTCACATGCATCTCCATGCCGTCCTCAGTAACAAATGAATCGGTTACAGCCCGCTCATTCGTTGCTCCTACATCTCTCACAGGAATGCACAGCTGCAGATACTTTCCCTCTTCAAAGCCGCCAAAACGCAGTATCAGCTCTGCATTCTCCAGCTCATCCGCTATGGTTGAAAATTCAAGATAGATGCATTGCTCTTCCGGATTGACATACATTTTATGCTTCATTTTTATAGAAACAGACGACCAGCTGCTTTCTGTTACCTGTGTCGTCAAATCATAGCTTAACCAGCGGAAAAGGAGCATATCCTCCGCCCCTGCTACCGTATAGCCGTCTTTCGGCACAAATTTTACCACCCATTTCAATGCATTGGCATCCTTTCTCATGCCAATTTCTTCTACAGCAAATTGATCTATGCTGTCTTCAATTACAGCCTCTACTGATTCATACAAATACAGATCCTTCGGTTCCGAAAGAGTCTCTGCTCCATCTGACGGATCTTCTGAAACGATATTGAACATACATTCAAAAGTACCAGAGGAATAAACATCTTCCCAAAGATAATAGTCCACTCCATTCTGCCAGTACAGCTCCTGAACCTTTGCCATCGTCTCTTCTGTATAAGCTGTACCGGAATTGATTTCAGCCATAGAATAGCCGAAATCCCGCAAAATACTTGCAAGAGAATGTCGCATGCTGTATCCATTCCACCATGCATCTGCTTTTTCCGATCGTACCAATCCCCCGATCTCTGCATAAAAAACATCCGACTGGTCATCCTCCAGTGCGATTTCATACAGACAGTACAGGTGATTTTCATCGCACAGAGGACTGTATCTGCTGAATCTTGTCTCAGAGCTGCCGAACCGAGGATACATAAACGATTCGACCGCACACAGATCATCGGTCAATGAATCCGGTTCCGACGGAGTGAATTGAATCAGAAGCCGTACTGCATTCTCTGTACGCTGAATCTGCACATCTTCCAGCTTCAGTTCATCCATCTCACTGAGAAGCGTGTAATTTGTAAATTCCCGGAACTGAGATAAATCCAGCGCATCATCATCGGATAAAAATACGGACTTTTCTGTTGCGGCTTCCGTTGCAGCTTCCGATGTTGCAAATTCCGCAAGCAAGGACTGCTTGGAAGATATGGTTTCCGTCACTGTTTTTTCCGGTGTATCCACTCCCATATGAGATACAGCGTAAGTGCCTGCACCGCCGCCGATGAGTGCAGCCGCAGCAGCCAGTCCCAGAAGCAGATTCCGCTTATGAGATTTTTTCTCAATGGTAATGGATTCCTGAGAGCAAATACGATCCAGCACCTTTTTCTGGATGCTGCGATACGAAACTTCTTCTTTTGTATAAAGCGGCGGAAGCTGATCAGCCGGCAGATTCAGCTTCGAAAACAAATCAGATAAGTTCCATTTCTTCATAGCCATATCCCCTTTCAATCAGCATTTGTCTGAGCTTTTTACGGCTCCGGCTGAGCTTGGTTTTTACAGTAGAAACGTTCATATCCATCTCCTGAGCCACCTCGCTGACCGTTTGCTGATAATAATAGTAACGAATCATAATCTCCCGTTCCTTGTCTTGCAGCTGCTGCAAAAGTGCCTGCAAGAGCCTTGTCAGCTCCTGCTGCTCGGTTGCTTCTTCAACATTTTCATCGGAAACAATCACTACATCGTCCAGATTTTCTGTAATCACAATGTTCTTTCTCATATAATTACATGCCTTCGATTTGGCAATCGCTGCTAAATAACCACTCAGATACTCACTTTGAATCTGTTCTGCATGCTCCCACATAGATAGAAACACATCTGCTGTCAGTTCCTCCAGATCTTCATGGGATATATAGCCACGCAGGGCGTTGCGAATAATGGTACTGACATATGGTGTATACGCTTCAATGCAGCGTTCCAATGCCGACAGATTTTTCTTCTTCAGTTGATGAATCAGCTTGCTTTCTTTCATACTGCATGACTCCTTTCTCTTATGATCGGCCGTCATTTATATAGACACGTATTTTCATAAAATGGTTTCAGGTCTGGTTCTAAAAAATCTGCTCTATGACAGGAACAGCCTGCAAAAAAGAATGCCGCCCGGAAGGCGGCAGAAAAACAGAAACCACTTCAAATGCATTCAATCAATCGGAATTGTAATGCCTACAAAATATAATTTTTCTTTCGGGAACAAATCCAATGTACCATGATGGGCCTGTACAATATGCGCCACGGAAGAAAGCCCGATTCCATGGTATTGGGCATCTGATTTTCGGGTACGCATGGAAAAATCCTCCTGTACGTATGCAACACCATCATAAGTATTTTCAATAGTGAGACACCAGAAAAATTTCGTCGCCGATGTCCTGACCGTGACGCTTCTGCCCGATTCTACACCCAGACGTTCACACGCCTCCACCGCATTTTCCAGCAGATTACTGAGCAATGTACAAAGCTCTACATCGGACAGCGGAAACTGCCGGGGCAGCATCCATTGAATATCCAATTCAATTTTTTTGATTTCTGCTATACTCTGATAATAATAAAACAGCGAATCAATCGTTGGCTTGCCGCTTTCAACCTGAACCGCACAGCATGCAGGCGTCTTTATATACTCCGTTAAAGCATGCAGATAGTCCAGCATTTCCTGACTGCCGCTGTGCTCCGCCATGGTTTGAATCACCCGTAAATGATGACGAAAATCATGGACAGAACGCCGCCGTTCCTCCATTTGCATATTGAGCTGGTGCATGTAGTTGGTCTGCATAATCAGCTGCTTTTCCATGTGATGATGCTGCTGTGCCATCAGAAGATTCTGGGTGTAGCTGTGCGTGAGAGACTTCCACATCATAATTCCCACTACAAGCATCAGAAAACAACAAACCCATTCCAGAAACCATCCGCCAAAAATCGGCTCATAGTTGGGAAGTATGCGATCCCAGATGCATGCACAAGCAAAAAAGACAGAAACATACAGCAGCTGTCTGGCATTCACACATCTGTGCACTGCAATGCAGGAAGTAATCAGCAGATACCCGGCTATGGCAAATTTATAGCCCACCAATGTAACAGAAACCATATCTGCTGTACGATCCGGCAAAGATCCCGCAAAGAAAAAATACAGGGAAATGCCCAGACAGAACAACAGGGCTATACAACTGCTGATGCGTGCCGTATTCCGGTATACACCGCAAATCTCATTGTGCATCACAAGCATCAGAAACATTGTCAGATAATAAAACAGCAGTTCCAGAAAATAATAAGGAAATACGGGCAGAATCCACATGGTATGTACAATGGGATAGGACATCCATCCAATCATGGTGATGCAGAGCAGAAAAAGAAAAATGCGTTGATATGACGTATCCTGAGCCACAAATACAAAGAAATTACAGCAGAAATCAGAAGGGCAAAAATGATACAAAGACACAACATAAGACGGATTTCCCTGACATCACTCAAGGCCTCCAATGTACCGAATGCCGGTGGATAGATCATGCCCCCATAAATATAGGACTGGTTGCTGACAGCAATGAGTATGATTGCCATACCGCTTTCATCCGGAGAAAAAATCACCATGCGGTTTCCTGTGGCATCCTGATACGAATCTGGCTGAAGCTCGCCCATGGACATAACAAGTGTTCCGTTCACATACATATCATATGCAGAAAAAATCTCCGGCATATCCATGGCATAACAGGAACTGCTGTCCGGCAGCTTACAACGCAACACGTAAGTACCGCATCCATAATTCGTATTCCCTTGATTTTGATGGATTTCCAGACGGTTCGATGCCGAAAGATCCACATAGGTCATGTATCGATCCGGATCTCCCTGTGCAAAATCATCCGGTGTCAGCAAAGCACCGGGATAATATATCCAGTCATTCCAGAGAAAACGGCAGGGATTCTCTTCAAGTTCTTCCTCAGACAGAACCAGCAGACCATCGATTGCCTGTACCGCCTGCTGTGTATATTTGTTATTGTATCGGTATAAGAAACAAAAGAGTATGGATGCCGCTGCTGCTGCCAACAGCATCCCGACATACAGACGGTACGGTACTTTTTTCATCTGTTATCCTTTCTTCGGAAATACCGGATGATGAAGAAAAGTCCGCCAATCACTGCAAGACTGATACCAAGGATCAAAAACAAATTACGCAGCCAGTAAGATTTTTCCGGCATTTCATCCGCTGCTGTATCCTCTGCAATGAGCGAAAATGTGCCAAGAAATGTGGTCTTCATCCGATAGGCACAGCTGTCCTCATCATATTCCAGCAGCTGTACAGAGCCGTCAATTTCCAATGCCGGCGTTCCGCTGTCCGGAAAACAGGTTTCCGGAAACCATATAGTCATTGGATTCTTGATATCAACCGCTGCATCATTGACAAGAATCCGGATGTCATAGGCAGTATCATCCTTGACAGGCACAATGGATACGGTAATCCAATCGGTATCCTCAAATGAAATGGCATTCTGCGCAATGGCAATTGTAACCCCATTTTTAGAAAATTTAGCAACACCGCCGCTTTGCTCCATCATAAGACGAATGCGGTATCCGGACAGAATATCTGTATTGCTGTCAGAATATTCTGCTTGTTATGTGCCGGTCTAAGTGGTCGATGCAATTGTTGTTGTTGCTGTGGTCTGCACAGTTGCAGAAGGGACGGTTTCTTTTGTAACAACAAAAGAGCTGCCGGAGGATATACCTGTACCCGAACTTGCAGAGGATTTTACTTTCTGCGCTGCTGTCTGTATATCCGATGGCACAGCTTCCGGGGCTTTTTCCGTACCATCCGCCTGTACCGTTGTTTCCAAGTATTCTGTTGTTTCCGCAGCAGTCGTTTCTTCCCCTGGAATGACGGGAGCAGGCTGTGTCACGGCTGGCAGATCTATCATATTAGCATCTCCGCCGTCCCGATCACCGCCCATTCCTGTCACAGAGGTATACACGCCGTTTTCATACACCTCCAGAATCTGCGACTGCAAATCTCCGTATTGCAGATAAAAATAACCATAGCGAGACTGCCCTATGGCTTCTCTGGAAATGGTAAAACCACCGGATTTCATACAGGCAATGCTGCTATCACATAGCGTCCAGTCACAAGCTTTCAGAGTTTCCATGGTACAGGCTTCGTCACTGAAATATCCATAAATCTGCGTCTCCTCCGATGGGATATCCGGCAGAAAATAAATCATATGATGGATTTCTGTACTGCGTGCCGGAAATAATTCAAATGCCGCCGGATCACTGATACAAACAGGAATAGAAATCATTTGCAGTGACGGATCCAACACATAATATAGCGCATCCTCCTCACTCACTTCCAGTGAAACTGAAACGGTATAAATTCCAGGAGTCAGAATATCCACAGGGCTCCAATCCAGATCGGTTACGGTTAAAAGTGCTTCTCCATCCGCATCATTATGGGCAACCAGATAAGAAAGATTGTCCAGTATGTATTCCTGCTTCTCTTCCCAATCAGCTTCATCTCCCACAGCAATCATATGGCCGCTGAAATATACGTCAGAGGAAGCAATATGGGTGAGCACTTCCTTTTCTTCTTCCGCTGATGCATTCACTGTCGGAATTAACAGAAATAATATCTGCATCACGCAACACATGCAGCCTGTCTTTTTCAATCAATGTACTTTATTTTTCATGATTCATCTCTCCCATATGTGCATAAAAATACTTTCGCCATGTTTCGCTGATTTGTTTTTTCCTGCGGATATTGATGGGAATACGAATCCCATTCGGCAGCAGAAACAGATTATTTTCCATACCCAGAATATGCTGCATATTCACAATGATGCCCCGGATACAGCACAGAAATCGTTCATCCTGTTCCAGCGATTCTGTAAGCTGATGGAAGGAAACCGAAAGCGAAATCGTTTCTTCCGTGGTATGAATTCTGGTGGTATGATTTTGTACATCAATGTAAAGAATTTTTTCCGTAGGAATACAGCGTTCCACATGATTCTGTGTGAATTTCAGAAAAGGCACTGCATAGGATGCCTCAAGCTCCAGAAACTGCATAGCAAGCTCAAATTCCTCCGGAACAATGGGCTTTACAAGGTAATACACCGCATGAACCGCATAGCTTTGCCGGAAAAACTCTGTACTGCTGGATAAAAAAATGATTTTCGGACTGTTCCCCGATGAAAACAGCTCTTGTGCAACATCCATGCCGGATCTTCCCTGCATGTAAATATCCAGAAATACTACTTGAAACGATTGCGTATGGCTGGCAGAAAGAAACGCCTCTGCACTTTCAAATTCCAACAATTCCGCCGGAACGGAATGCTTCGACAAATAGGAACAAATATAGGATTTTAAGAAAGCACGATCTTCCGAAGAATCGTCCACAATTGCAAATTTCATAAAGCACTCTCCGATTTATAGATTGTTCTTCAAAATTATATATATATTCCACATCTATCATGATATCAGAATACAGAATACATTATAGCAGATTTTCCATAAAAAATCGATTCTTTTTTGCCTTTCACGAATAAAATCTGCGGTCTGCGAAAAACATGCTGCATCCTTTTCAGAAAATTGATATAATAGAAATCACTTTAATAACAAATGTCTTTGTACAGTTGTTTTTTTAAACTCATTCGATTGATGGAGAAAAGGAGAAAAAGCTTTATGAAAAAAGTACTTGCATTAACAGCCGCTTTGGCAATGCTGGCAGCCGTTGTAACCGGATGCGGCTCAGAAAAAGAGGTAAGTAAAACAAACGAATCCTCTGCTGCTTCTGAAGTCACCCAAGCAGATGATATTTCGGAAGAGGAAGAGACAGACGATACAGAAGAAGAAGAAATTGTAAGCGAAGAAGAGGATGCAGACGAAGAAGACATCGCCATAGACGAGGAAACTGCTGCGTATGCAGATGCACTGGCAGGCACATTATGGCTGGGTATGGATGCAGAGTATAACTGCTATGCCATGGGCTTTGGCGATGAGGAAATTGTACTGGAGGCAAATGACGGCTCCTCCATTTCTGGTTATTGGGGCGTAATTGCCGGCGATCCTACCATCCATGTCTTCGAAGACGCAGAACTGACAACGGAAACCGCTTCTGTTCCGTGGACATATGATCTGGAAAACGATGTGATGATTCTGAATGATACTGTCATCATGGCTGAGACGGATGCTTACAGCTTCGATCAGGCCGCTGAGGCTCTGGAACAGATGGCTCTTGCTGCACAAGTGCAGGAATATCTCCAGGGTACCTACTGGGTAGGCTGTACAGATGAAGAGGCAATTGCAATAGGTATGGAAGGAAATCAGATGAATTTCCTGAATCTGAGTGCAGACGGCACATTGGCAGAGCTGACTGTTTACTGGAGTATGGATTACGATGCAATCTATCTGTATGATGAATCCTATACCATGATCACATACTTCCAGTGGGATATGGCTTCTGACGGCTCTGAACTGACACTGGTGAATGAAAACGGTGAGGTATTTACTGCAACACAGGTTTCCGAAGAGGATGCTGTCAATGTCATTGCGTATCTCTATGCATGCCTCAATCTGGAATATGAGAATTAAATCATACAGCCACTTATCATACATTCAAAACATCTGCATATCGTTTTCGATATTTACAGGCAAATGACGGTTTTATATGGACAGAAGCATTGGTTTCTTACATATATGCGTTATGTGGATTTTTCCTCCTTCTCACAAAACATAAGTCTTCTGTCATACCGTCAACATAAATAGATACAAAAGAGGCTGCTGCAGTACTTAGATCTGCAACAGCCTCCTTATTTTTTTATTTACAAAACAAGTCATGGATTTATGTACTGAAACCATTATACCACATTTTTCAAAAAAATGTGCAATGGAAAAGAAAATTAAGACGAAACAACCAGCATTATAAAAAACCAAAACCACATCTTGACAAATGATTTTTCCTATACTATAATAATTATGAATACTCAGAGGGCAAATCATTCAGAAAAAATGATCGCTGAATGAAATCACAAACTAAAATATCTGTTTTTGTCCGTCTTATCGTTCGCCTGAAAGAGCACATGCTGATTTATCAGATGCATTACAATTGTATCTGCAATGGCAAGAAAAATGTCGGATGCACTCGGTTATGGAATCGGGCGCATTTTTTATTTATGAGGAGGTTTTTGCAATATGCACTTTTTGCAGAAAAAAATCAAATCTGTCTATTTTAAGTATTTGGGAACAGCACTCGGATATGCTTTGTCGCTGCTTTTGAATGGCACTGCATCGGTCTATGCGGCATCAGACACGGCGTATCGTCAGCTTCAGGATTACACCATTTTCAATGGAAGCGGAAATTTGAACTGGTGCGGCGGTGATCATCTGGAAGTCAGCAATGCGAGAGTCCCCATAGATCATGATGTAACTTATGAAGGTGCTTCCTCTCTGCGCATTTGTACAACAGATACTTCAGAATGGTGGTCCGTGCGCCTGGTTGTAAGAAACTGGATGTCCATGGATTTCTCACAATATCAACCGGAAGGATACCTGGAATTTGATGTAAAAGGCAGCGAAGGAAACGAGAAATTTCAAATCGGATTTGCAGATTATGTTGCAGAGAACGGAAAAGAGGATACTGCCGCCGTTTCCATTGAGCAATACGCCCATATTACAAGCGAATGGCAACATGTTTCCATTCCCTTGTCCGACATCTCAGAAGCAAATCCAGATGTAGATTTCAGCGATATTACAGTCATGTATCTTCTCAATGATGGAACGACAGATGCACAGAAGTTCTGGATCACAAATCTTGCAGTGACTTCTGATGGACTTGAACGGGAATCTCCGCCGATTCGGGTCAATCAGGTGGGATTTCTGCCCGATTCCACAAAATATGCGCTGGTTTCTTTTTATCCCGAATTATACAACATTTCAGAGGGCGATACATTTTCTTTGTGCGAGGCGGAAACCGGAAAAACGGTATATGATGGAACACTAAAACTTCTTTCCGAATTCGACCAGCGAGACAGCGGCGAAAAGGTACTGAAAGCAGACTTTTCTGAATACAAGGCACGGGGAACCTATTATGTTTCCGTACAGGCGCTTCCCCATTCGGCAGTGTTTTCCATTTCTGACAATGTATATGAAAAAGCACTCACTGCCGCACAGAAATACTTCTATTACCAGCGGCAGGGTATTGCATTGGAAGAGAAATATGCAGGCAATTTTGCAAGAGATAACCTGGGTATTGACGATGCTTCTGTTCCGTTTGCCAGCGAAAATTCCAGAATCATTGCATCTGAAAAAGGATGGTTTGACGCAGGAGATTCCGGAAAATACATAAACACAGGGGCAGGAACAGTCTCTTCCCTGCTCTGGGCTTATGAAATGTATCCCCAATGTTTTCCGGACAATGCACTGAATATTCCTGAAAGCGGAAACGGTATTCCCGATCTGCTGGATGAAGCAAGGTGGGAGCTTGAATGGATTCTTACCATGCAGGATACAGAAAGCGGCGGATTTTATCCAAGAATCCAGGGAAACGCAGGAAATCGCATGGTCATGGATGAAAACGGATGCACCACGGATGATACTGCTTGTGCAGTCGGCGTTCTTGCAGAAGCATATCTGAGCTACAAAAAATTTGATTCTGATTTTGCAGACAAATGTCTTGCCGCAGCAGAAAAAGGCTGGAAATTTTTATTGGCACATCCGGAAAATATCACGTCTTATGACGTATATGTTGTTTCGGATGACAGAGCTGACAGATTATGGGCAGCAGGTGCTCTGCTGCGTGCCAGTGGAAATAGTTCATGCAATGAATATTTTCAGAACAATTATCCGTGTGTAGAAGAAAAGTTTGAGGACAGCTATGCCTATGCCAATGGCTGGGGAAATAACTGGCTGACAGGCTGCTGGCATTATCTGCTTTCTGATGAACCGGATGAACAGGTTTGTCAGTGGCTGAAAAAAGAAATTACAGTATGGCGGGAGATATTGCTTACAGATAAGTGGGAAAATAACATATGGGGACTGCCCCTTCATAAAGGAAACTATTTCAGAGGAATTACCTTTGAAATATGCAGCATGGCAATGGCAGTTTCAATAACAGATCAGATTCTGAACCTGAATGACAGCCGTACGTATCTATGTGCAGAAACCTCGCTCTCGTGGATACTCGGCGCAAATCCTTTAAGTATCAGTTATGTATCCGGTTTCGGCGAAAACAGTGTCAAGACAATACACAGTGAAATTTATGAAAATGATGATATGGACAAAATACCTGACGGCTATATGCCCCAAGGGCCGAACAGTACAGCATTAAAAAACTATTCAAGATTTGCGGCAAAATGCTATCTGGACAATCAGAATGACTGGGTAAGCAATGAGCATACCATTTATGCCAATGCAGCACTGGTTTATCTTCTGGCAGAGGTATCGTGTGAATCTGAACCCTCAAGCGGTGACGTCAATGCAGATGGCGTATTTTCCATTGCAGATGCTGTAATCATGCAGAAGTGGCTGCTGGCTGCGCCGGATGTAATGCTTGCCGATTGGAAAGCCGGAGATTTGTGTGATGATAACACGATCAATGTGTTTGATCTATGCCTTATGAAAAAACTTCTAATGGAACAATGAAGAAATCCCTACAAGACAAGCATAATGTTGTCTTGTAGGGATTTTTTGATTTACACTGTATATGAATCCTATGATTTTTTTAACGTTTTCTGCTCAGCTCCGCTCTGAGTTCCTTGATTTTGCTTTCAATTTCCTGAATGACTTTTTCGTATACCGCATCACTTTGCCCCGTGGGATCAGGCAATCCCCAGTTGTCATCAAACGCTCTTCCAATATATGGACACCCAACATCACACCCCATAGAAATCGCAATATCCGGCACAGGAATCTTGTCAAAAGTCTTGCTGTACTGGCTTTTTTCCATGTCAATTCCATAAAGCTGTTTCATCAAACGAACAGCATCCCTGTTGATTTGCGGCTTGGTTTCCGTTCCGGCAGAATAGCTTTCAAATACATCGCCAGCAAAATGCCTGCCCAATGCTTCTGCAATCTGACTGCGACAGGAGTTGTGTACACAGATAAATGCAACCTTTTTCAACTCAGTTCACTTCCTTCTGCAAAAGCTTTACCACATCTGATGCTTTCAGTATCTTGCCAGCAGATATCACTTTTTCGTTCACTACAATTGCAGGCATACGCATTACACCGTATTCTGCAATTTTCGCCATATCGGTGATATATTCCACCTCAATGGGGATTCCCATTTCAGAAGCTGCTTTTCTGACATTCTCATACTGCGCATGGCAGGATTTACAGCCTGCGCCCAGTACCTTTATGCTTTTGATTCCCACAGTCTGCATACTGCTCCCAGTATGCTCTGGTGTATCCTTTTTCCTGAAAAATTGAAGTATTGACATAAAAATCCTCCTAAATAATAAAGTTTTGAATCGCATTAAAGAAGTATCCTACAACAATAATTCCTATTGTGCAGATTGCAATGAAAATTCCCAGCAGTTTTGGCTTTACCGCTTTTCGCAGCATAATCACAGACGGAAGCGAAAGAGTCGTCACTCCCATCATAAACGACAATACAACGCCAAGCAGTGCACCTTTTCCCAGCAGTGCTTCTGCAATGGGAATCGTTCCGAAAATATCCGCATACATGGGAATCCCGGCAATGGCTGCAAAAATTACACCAAACGGATTCTTATTACCAAGAATTTTTACGATAAATTTTTCCGGAATCCAGTTATGAATCACGGCTCCCATACCAACACCTATCAGAACGTATGGGAATACCTTTTTCACCGTTTCCCATACTTGTTTCAGTGCATATTTTGCACGCTCTTTGCAATGCAGTTCCTCCTGCGGTGTATCGATGGCTTTGGCATTCCGAATAAACTCCTCCACCTGATTTTCAAGATGCAGCTTTTCCATCAGCGTACCGCCCATTACAGCGATGACAAGTCCTACCATCACATAGATAACCGCAACCTTCCAGCCGAAAATGCTCATCAGCAGCACAAGAGAACCCAGGTCTACCATAGGCGAGGAAATCAGAAACGAAAATGTTACGCCCAGTGGCAGTCCTGCACTGGTAAATCCCATAAACAACGGGATAGACGAACAGGAACAAAACGGCGTGACAGTTCCCAACAGTGCAGCAATACAGTTCGCACCAATACCGTGAAAATGCCCGAGAATTCTCTTTGTCCGTTCCGGCGGAAAATAGCTCTGAATATACGAGATAATAAAAATCAGAACGCCCAGCAGTATCATGATTTTAAGCATGTCATACATAAAAAATTGTATACTGCCCCCGACTTTTCCGCTTGTATCCAGTCCCAAGGCTGTCAGCAGCTTGTCAATCAGCCAGCTCAGCCATGTCATGCCGAGAATTTCATTCTGCAAGAAATCCCCCACTGTTTTTATTGCCTCCATTGCCTCACTCCTTATATATATTCAAAAATCGAAATGTTTCTATTTGTAAACTATAAAATTCAGCTGCGTCATGCAGCCGAATTGTCACTCGCAGCAAGCGTGATTTTCATCTGTACTTTTCACTGCCGTCAGCATGTCAAAGCATTGTCTTGCGTATGCTACACCTTCTGCCGAAATGCAATAGTGCATCCACTTTCCCTCTTTCTGCCCCACTACAATGCCGCTGTCACAGAGGATTTTCATGTGATGAGAAAGTGTCGGTTGTGTAATGTTCAGTTCTTCCAACAGTTTGCAGGCACATTTTTCACCGCCTTGCAGCAACTGTAAAATTTTTATGCGGTTCTCATCGCAGAATGCTTTGAAAATCACGGCGGTTCGTTTTACATTGAATTCCATACAATCTCCTCACATTCAATTTTATCTATGTATGATTATATCATACAGATTGAAAAATGTCAATATGTAAATTTGCACAAAAAAACACCCCGCAATGTATCCGCCAAACACCCCACCACCCCACACAAAATGAACCCCGAGTCATGGAAAACGATTCGGGGATGGATCATTTATACAATTTTGCATATCTTCTGAACCGTATCATTCCATGGCAGCAAATCCTCAAGTATATCAGGAAGTATATCAGGATTCGTCAGAAACTCCATGCTTGACAGCACAGTCAGCAACAGTTCAAAATATTTGAAAACATCAAGACAGTTTGCGTTCACAATTTTTCCAGAGACGACAATACCTCTCAAACCAACCAAAAGAACGTTCCACAATCCATCGAATGCAATCAATCTGATTCTTCGTCAAGTAAATCCGTTTCCAACAAATATTATCACGCCTCAAGCATCATCCTCTTAGCCAAACACAAATCAAACACATTGATTTTGCCGTCTTCGCACAGGTCAGCGGCTTTCCGGTAAGCAAGATGTGTGTCCGGTACTGCAAGAATCCATTTTTGTAATAACACTACATCGGCTATATTAAAGATACCATCGGAATTCACATCTCCCGGAATCATTTCAGACACAAGCTTTATGCCATTATCCTTTGCATAACCTGCGGCATTTTCACTTTCTGAAATCAACAGAAAACCATCTTTAACCCCATATCCGTTGTTATATTCATATCCCATTGACTTTATGCCAAAGCTTGTATTTTCACCGTTTATGGTAATTGTATTCAATGAATCACAGCCTAAAAACGCATAATCACCTATGCTCTGACAGCTTTCCGGGATTGTGATTTCAGAAATGGACTTGCATCCGCAGAATGCTCTTTCTTCGATAATATTAAGGCTTTCCGGCAATGTGATTCCCATTAATTTCGGGCAGTCATAGAATGCATACTGCTCAATGGAATAAAGTGATGCGGGCAAATTTACTGATTCAAGTGAAATGCAGTGTGCAAATGCAAACCTGCTGATATGCGTTACTGTTTCAGGAATGACAACGGATTTCAGCTTTGAACATCTCTCAAAAGCATACCAGTCAATAACAGTAACAGGTTTGCCCTCTATTTCATCGGGAATCATTATGTCCACTGCATTTTTATCACAGCCGTTTATTCTAACGCCGTAATCAGTAACCGTATAACTGAGATAATCAAGCGAAGTCATATTCCACTGGGCCGCATCTGACGTTGTTACGGAAAGGCTTCCTTTTTCTTTTAATTCGTTCCAATCGAATGAAAAACTGCATTTGTCTGAAACATTTCCGCAGACGTCCATGCATTCCACTTCATATACAGCAGTATCATCTTTGAAATTATAATCCGTCCAGACGTTCTGCGTTTTATTTCCGCCAACCTTTACGGCAGGGACAATATAATCATAGAGTTTGCCATTTCTGTAAATATTCGTATGAACAACCGCTGTATTATCTGCCATGCCTGTAAATGTAAATTCAGGAATCTGCTTTCCCTCGTTTTCAGTGAGACGAATTTCAACATTTGTCGGAGAAGTAGGTTTTTCTGTTTCTATTTCGCCTGTTTTCAGATATGTTTTTAAGCACGCATGAAACTGAGGTTCTGTATTATATGGGGAGTAATGATGCGGATATGCAAAACAAAACAGGGAATCAACGTATTCATCTGCGGTTTCAAGCCTTGTGGTGAAATCACGTACATTTTTTATGCCTGAATAAGATACGCCATTAGGCACAGACATTCTGTATGCGTCAGGCTGTACAAACATTTCTGCATTTGTTCCTAAAAGAAGTTTTGTGCCACGAATCTCATTGGAACGGTCTACTGCATTCCGATAAGCTTTTGTCCATTCGGAGAGATGGGCAGCATCCATTCCGCCGCCTCCGCAGCTATCCTGCGGACATACCATATCACCGTTTCTGAATGGAATACGGCTGAATACCTCAGTCCAGTATTCTGTGAATCTGTCAACATTTATACTTGCATAGCCATAGCCGAAAATGTTGACATAAGGACTGAAAAGAAGAGGCATGGAAGAATCGAGCGCATTGCAGTTATCTATTACCATGGTGAACATTTCATCCAGACCGTCTGCATATGCGTCTATGCCTTCATCCGTTTCCATGTAAATGGTGTTGTAAAGCTCCGTTACAAAATAGAATCCGTAATATGTATCAGGATATCTAGATTTATACTGATTAAAAATTTCAGTGGTGATTTCATTGCATATCTTCATATAGTCACGATTGGCTTTTCTGCCTTCTTCCGAAACAATATCACTGTTCCATGCACAATCAAGTCCCATTCCGAGATACAGCTGAATGTCATATTTATCGCAGTAATACAAAAGCGGTTCAAGTGCGTCATATGCAACAGAATCGCTCAGATAAGGGAGCTCAGAGGGATAATACACTGTCCATGTGCCGTCAGAATTATGATTTGCAACATCGCCCATAATAAGATACCGGATGCCGATATCTTTGAGAGCCTGCATTTCGTTGTTCCATTGTTCTTCATCATAAGTCATGTACAGCCACGGCTGTATAAATGTTCCGTCAATCTTTTCAATATGAGAAGTTTCAGCCTGTGCATGAATGCTGAATACACCTGACAGATTCATGGTCACACTCAGACACAGAGCAATTGCTGTCAATATAAATTTTTTCATAATAATTACCTCGCATTTGTTGTAACGAATATATTACTATCATATCATAAATCTGCTGAAATTTCAACTGAATTTTTTACACATTCAGATGCTTTTTAGCTTTTATCATAGCAAAGGCTTTTTATGCCCATAAGCCGAAAAATCATACAAAATCAGTGGCGGTGGAATAAAGAGAAGCTAATCCGAGCAAAAGTTCTGCCGGAAGATTACGACTTTGAAGCATACAAGGAATTTTATAAAAGATAACAATAAATTCCCGGTTGGCTGACCGGGAATTTTTAATAGGGTGATGTTCTTACGAATGAAACTCAGGCTTTACTTCTTTATGAATTCACACTTCATGACACAAAGATCCAATACATTAAGTGTTCCATCCTCACATAAATCAGCGGCTTGCCAGTCGGCAAGTTTTACATCCGGAACTGCAAGGAGCCACTTTTGCAGAAGAACTGCATCTGCAAGACTGAATTTTCCGTCTGCGTTTACATCGCCGATCACTTTACCGGATTCGGTTCTTGACATAACAGATGCAGTAAGCAAAATAAATGCCGCATTTCCGTAAATCGTGTTTTCATTTGATGTCCATTCTGCGTCACTGTCCATATAGCATTTTCCGTTATACTTTGAAAGATGTCTGTTGTCATATGAATCTGCACCTTCTGTAACATATCCGTCAGGACATTTATAGGGATCGAGTTTTGCATCTCTGGAGTATATTCCACTGAAAATATTCTTAACACAGTTTTCTCCATATCCCGATACATAACTGAAAGATATGGGATTAACGCCCAAGAAGTAGTTGAAGGCACTCTGATTTGAATTCAGCACATCATCAGGAATGTTATCTTCACCTTCATAAATCATGCTGCCAAGCAGAAGCGTCATGGAACTCTGCGCAAGCACCTGATTCGAGCCCCACCAATATCCCCAGTCAGGATAATCCGTTCCAAAGCTTTCATAATTCAGAATTCTTTTACGCCATGAATTGAATGGATCAAAATCGTTTTTCACTTTATCTGACGGGTTATCATTCTGATAAAGATAATGGAAGAATCCAAGGAAGGATCTTCCCATATGGCTGTATCCCAGAGAAGAACCTGTAAAGCAGGTGTTGATATTTTTGCTTTCACAGTTGTCAATCAGATATGATTCATACTCATCTGTATTTGCACCTGCGGCCTTTGACGCTCTGAATAATGAACCTGCCGCCCAGTACATACTTCTGTCCAGTTCTTCCTGTGAGAAAGTATAGGTACGATTTGCAGCACCAATAGACATATGCTTTTCGTTTGATGGATCATTTACCCATTTCCATGCACGAACAGCTGTTTCAAGACATTCTTCTGCAAAATCAGCGTATTCAGGAATATTTCTGTAAACGATATATGCGTGAGCCAGCATGGCTGCCATATCAGCTGTGGCAAGGTGAGAGCGCAGATCCGTTTCGTCTGCTCCCGAATTATAATCTGATGTACTGTACAAAGTATCTTCAATGTATATTGTACCGTTATTATAGTTAGCAGCTACATAAAATGAACCGTCTTTATCAGGATGCTCAAGTTTAAGAAGCATATCAAGTTCCCACTTGATTTCGCTGAGCAGTGCAGGAGAATCTGCATACAGACTGTTTTCTTTATCAGTTTCAGGTATATCGGGATTTATGTTTTCAAAAGCCTGTGGAAACAAATCATAAGCAAGCAGAAGATTTTCTACAGAGGTTGCGGCAGGCGAAACATATTTTCCGTAGTCACCTGCATCATACCATCCTTGTGATACATCAAAAGTTTCAGCATCCGGATTGTTTCTGTCCGACCATCTTTTAACTGTTGCATCTCCGGGATGAAGATTTTTTCTTGCGAAATCTCCGGCATATTTTTCTTCAAGGTCAATCCCTTGTCTTTGATAATAGTAATACTTGGTCATATCAGACATCATATTGTTATACACCGTATCACTTATCTGAAAAGGATAGGAAACGATTGTATCCGTCTGGAGGTTTTCTTCCTTATCTCTTGGTGTCAGGGCTGAAGCATTCAGATTCGCATCGGGAATACGGATATAATAGGTACCTGATTCAGTAACTGCATCAAAATTTATTTCATAAACGGATTCGCCCGAAACAGATTCATTAATCACTGCATCGGAGAGCATACCGGAGAAAACAATTTTTTCTGTTTCCTCATTTACAATTTCAAATTGCTTTCCGTCAAGCGAACCGAATTTCTCAAAGCATGAAACTTTTGCATTTTTCTTTCCATTGCAGGTATATCCTACCTGATTGACCTTGATGAAAGGATACTGCCTTTCTTCATCATCTGATGTAATTCTGACATTGCGGAACGAAGCAGAGTTTCCTGATTGAATGCCGCCGACGCTGATTTTCCAGACATTTTTCTTATCAAATCCTTTATCAGGGAAAGCCTGTGCAAGTTCATTAAGCGGCAGAGTATAGCTTGTCCATTCCGGCGTGGCTGTTATATCTTTATACTTCTCCATTGATGTCCAGTATATGGTAACGACCTCATTGTGAGAATGGGAAGTGATACCTATGTTAAATGGAAAGCTTGTTTGTCCGTTGCTTTTTACTTCAAAGGACAAGGTGCCGTTATAGAAGTAGTCGTACATATCAGATGTTGTCCAGCTTGTGTTGGGAACCATATTTGCTCCACCCCAGCTTTCAGTTGTCCACAGATTACTGCCGTCATTATCTATCAGAATTGTCTGAAGCTGCGTTCCGGGTGTTTCTTCGACATTGGCAGCATATACAGCCGGCGAAGTCAGTGATGAGAACAGAACAGCAGAGCCTATTAGAAATGATATCATTCTTTTTTTCATGTGTTTACTCCTGTTTACTTATTTTTACGCTCTTGTTCAATGAAACAATATTTTCTAAGTATAGTATAACATATATGCTTTCAGTTTTCAAGAAGTTCTGAAAATAATTTATGCATAATGAATAAGTCCATCCCATTTTGCAGCAAATTCATCCAGCGCGGGCAAGGCAGTTTCTTCATCCACTGCCGTGTACACCTTTTTCGGATCTGCCATAGGTGCTTTCAGAGCCTTGTAGGATGCGTATTTAATCATTCATGGTTGGCAATATAAAGTATAGTTGATTTGTGGATTTCTCAAAATTTCTATGTATCATTGACTATTGAACGCAATTCATTTACATATAGTTTACAATTGAGAACGAAAAATATTTCAGAGAGGGGTTGACAGAATTTGTGAGCTGTGTTATAATATATAACGTTGCAAGTGCTGAATAATTTGAAATAGGGGTATAGCTCAGCAGGTAGAGCAGCGGTCTCCAAAACCGCGTGTCCCGAGTTCGATTCTTGGTGCCCCTGCCATCATGGTCATACAAAAAAGATGACACACCAAAAAACCACGGAAATTCCGTGGTTTTTTGCGTTTTAGAAGGTAAAAATGTACATTCTGAGCCTTGGATGACATTGGTTTTTTCCAAAAGAATGTATCTAATGGCAAACTTGCTTCTCAAGCACAAAGGGCAGCATTTCTATGTGAGGTAGTATCAATGCGCTATGAATCATCGTTTTTGAAATATTTGATCTTTACAGTATTAAAAGGAATAATAAGAGGTGCATAATGAAAAGAAAAGTTGCTATTTCATCAATTGTTTTCGTCCTACTCCTGTTGTCAGCTATGTTGGGTTATTTCTACTGGAAAAACAAATATAAAATGGGCCCGGTGGGAATACAAATCATAGAGGAAATTGACAATGCCTCCACGGAAGATTGTATAATTGATTTGCAGTCTGTCACTGACTTTGAATGGGACAAAGTCGTGGTGGTTTCTGCTGATTTCTGGGCTGCTGGATATTCGGATGCAACGGTCAGTGAAATGTGGGGATTCCCTTATGAAGTGCCGGAGGGATTTCGGTCATGGCTGATTTTTCTGAATGACAATAAAATCGTTCATGAAGAGTCATATGCGGAATACATAGAGCATTCCTCGAAATTCAATATCAGCATTCAGTCGGCTCCTTACTATAGAATTCTTACATCTGATGTCTGTGAAGTGGTGGGTGGTGAAGCTGATGGGCATTACCAGATTTGTGTGAAATAAAGAGAAAAAGATTGAACATAAAAACGGACGCTTGTCATTGTTTTAGCGACAGCGTTGCAAAATGCTATCACCTGTCACTGAGTTATACTAGCGGATTATAGCGTCATTCCTTTTGGTGCAATTTTTTTAGATTGACTTTGCACCACGCCGCCTGCAAAAAGTCATTATTGAGAATAGAGATTTTGAAAAGCTGCTTGCCCACTACGATCGGGAAAGCAGCTTTTTCTATTGCGATCCGCCGTATTTTGCGACCGAAAGCTACTACAAGGACGTAGGCTTCACTACGGCAGACCATATATGTCTGCGTGACGCATTGCTCCGATGCAAGGGCAAGTTTCTGATGTCGTATAACGACTGTCCCGAAATCCGACAGCTTTGGAATCAGCCTGGAATCTCGCTGGAGGAAATCAGCCGCCTGAACAATCTGGCACAGCGTTATGACGGCGGCAGCCAGTATGATGAACTGCTGATTTCAAATTACAACACCTATGAGCGAAAAGATTCGGCGCATCAGCTGACGCTTTTTGAATAAAAAGGAGGAACTTACATGGATGAAACAAACATTGTATTGACCTTTGCAACCGTGGAAAACGGCGCAATTGTTATCCCTAAGGTGTATCTGCCGGAAGGCATCACCCTGAAGGTGCAGCTGCATCTTGGAAAAGATCTGGAAATTGCGTTCTTTCCGGACGAACCGGAATATGAGGAATGCGAAAACTGTCTGCAGTACGATACCTGCGCATACGTAAATGAAAACAACTGAACCAGATAACGAAAGAAAGAAAATTATGAATACAAAGACAATTACAATGAAGATCACCCCGCATTCGCAGCAGCACTGATGCTGTTTTCCACCACAGTGAGCAGCGTTTCCGCTGAATCCACCCTCATTCAGATTGAGAACGCAAACGCCTTTGCCACCTCTGCCGACATTCAGATCGGCGAAAATCTCACCATCGACCAGCGCAGTCATTGGGCGATGATCCACACAAGCCATAGCATGCGTGCGATCTATTGCCTTGAGCCGGGCAAACCTGTTTCTAACGGCGATATTTATGATGCCGACACCGAAAACTACCTGAATTCCGTCACAAATCCTACTCTCACCGCTGAGGAAATCTGTATCTTGCTGGAGCGTGTTTTTCAACATGGCTACACCGGAAATCTGGACACGGTGGATGCATATTACCGCTACGTTGCCACCCAGCTTCTGATGTGGGAGGTACTGGTGGGACAGCGTGATATGGCTTTTGAAACGGCTGATAATGGCTATGCCGCCGTGGCTGAAATCTTCGGAAAATTTATAAGTTCCTTTGCTTCCGGTAAGGCGAAAAGTTATTATGACAGCTATGCGGATGCAATCAAAAGCCACGCAGAATCACTGCATTTCGGCTATCTGACAGAAGCGCAGGCACAGGAGAATGTGCTGGAATCGGATGCCGATGGTACATACACCTTCACGGATTCTGCTGTAAGTTTCAGTGATTTTGAGGTAACAGTTACAAATGGCGAAGTCATTGAACTGACCGACACTGCCCTCAAGATTCAGTCGAATTCCGGAGAAACAGCACTGGTGACATTTACGCTGGCAAGAGACAGCATGAGTGGATTCATCACCCTGACGGCTGACAGCCGCCAGACCCTTGCAGAGCTGTGTGCTGGTGAAAGCATTTACTATGCGGCAGTGAAGGCTGCGCCGATTGTTACTACTGAGACTACGACTACAGCAACGACTACAACTACTTCAACATCCAAAACTACCACCACTACCAAAGCAACTACGACCTCTACAGCACCAAAAACGACTACAACCACCAAGGCAACTACCACCTCCACAACTCCTACAACCACTACCACAACAACGACATCGACAACACCTGCGACTACGACAACAACAACGACCTCTGAAGCAACAACAACTTCGGAAATCACAACCACCGAACCTACCACAACATCCACCAGCGCAGTCACCACAACAGGCACAGGCAAAACCATCCCCAGCGTTCCCAAGCAGGACACGCCCAACACCGGCGACCGTCGTTCTGACGTGCTGCCCATCGTGCTGACTGGTGCAGGAGTTGTGCTGATCGCAGGTGTTCTGTGTTTCACGAGAAAGGTATCCTCCGATGATGAAAAGAAGTAAAATCGCCCTGATTTGCGCAGGATTTCTCCTGCTTGCATCAGGGCTTTTTCTCTTGCTTAGGGACGACGTTCAGCAGCAGATCGTGCAGCAGGAACTTGCCGAATACGCCCCAAGTCCGCAGGTTATTGCAGTGATGGAGGAAAAGCTTTCATCGCTGCAAACGACCTTGATTACCACAACGCATACTGAAAAAGTAACGGAATTCAGCCATATTTCAAGCACATTGGCTGCTGAAACAGCTGCGACAACTGAAACTACCACACAAATCACCCTCACAACCACCACCCAAACCACCGCAGAACCCGAAATTTCGCCGCAAATTCAGAATCAAATCGCATGGCTGTACATTCCCGAGACGAACATCAACCATCCGGTCATGTACTCCGGTGACAACGAATTCTACCTCCACCGAGCCTATGACGGCAGCTATCTCTATGCCGGTTCTGTGTTTCTGGATGGTCGGTGCAGTCCGGATTTTTTCGGCACAGTCAGCATTCTGTACGGTCATCACATGAACAACGGCAGCATGTTTGCGGATGTAGAGAAGTTCATGGATGCGGTGTTCTTTGAATACCATCCATACGGCTAGCTGCTTGCAACGGATACTACATATTGTGTGGAATTCTTCTCCGCCGCGAGAATTGATCACACGGATGCGGTCTATGCAACAGAACTAACGCTGCCGCAAAGAATGGATCTGCTGAAAGAGAAATCAACGCAATTCCGTGAGATTTCTGTCGCAGAAAATGATCGCCTGCTGACCTTATCCACCTGTTCAACAGTAGGCGAAGATTCGAGAGTTATTGTAACCGGAAAATTAATCTCAATCGAATAAGGAGGTTTTTGAATGAGATGGAAGAAAATTCTGCCGATTCTGGCGGCAATTCTTGTGCTGACAGTGCTGTGCAGCATGACTGTTTGCGCCAGCGGTGAGGTGGCAAACGCCGTGCAAAACACATGGAACTCCGCCAAGGGTCAGATCAAGACCATTGTGAACAATGTTGTATTCCCTGTAATCGACGTAATTCTGGCGATTTCACTGTTTGTGTGGCTTGCTATGATGTATTCGGACTACCGCAAGCACGGGCAGCTGGACTGGACGCCGCCGATCATTCTGTTCGCCTGCCTGATCTTTACGCTGACTGCACCTATGTATCTCTGGTCGATTGTAGGTATGTAGAAATTGTGCACAACTGCCGAAGGCAGTAAACAATGATTCTGGAGGTGACCTTTCATAAAATTCAGCCGAGAAATCTATGAATACAACCTGCCGCACCGAGCCGTTTCCGTGTACATGTACCTTTCCAACCGTGCCGGACGAAAGCGTAAATGCTACCCGTCTGTAAGGACGATTTCAGAAGAACTCCATCTGTCAAAATCCACGGTATTTCGGGCATTAAACGATCTTGAAGCGGCAGGACTCTTACAGCGTGAGGAGCGGTTACGTCCATGCGGAGGACGCTCCTCCACCCTTTACATTTTACAAGAAAAGAGGTGATTTTTCATGTTCGATTGGCTGGGAGACGCACTCAGCTGGATGGGCGAATCCGTCAGCGATGTGACCTCCGTCATCTCCGAGGGCATCTGGGACATGATGCTCAGCTGGATGTTTAACACGCTCTACAGCAGTACCGCCGCCGTTTTCAAGATGATAAACGGCATGAATACCGGCATTTTTGGCCTTGGCTGGGTGCAGGCGTTCGTTGACCTGTTCTCATACTTCGGCTGGTCGCTGTTTATTGTGGGACTTGTGACGGCGGTGTTCGACTGCGCATTAGAATATCAGACAGGACGTGCGAACATTCAGGGAACGTGTCTCAACGTACTGAAAGGTTTCATAGCGACAGGATTGTTCACCCAAGTGCCGGTGAGACTGTACAAATTCTGTGTGGAGCTGCATTGGATTTTCTCCTTTGATCTGATGGCTTCTTTCGCCGGAGAGGTCAGAGGTGATCTGGGCGCAACTGCCGAAATTGCGCTGAAATCCATCACTGTAACAGGCGGTCTGATCGGCGTTCTGACCACCATTGCGCTGGCGTACTGTGTGCTGAAGCTGTTTTTTGCGAACATTAAAAGAGGCGGAATTCTGCTGTGTCAGGTGGCGGTGGAAGCGTTCTACATGTTTTCCCTCCCGAGAGGTTATGCGGAGGGTTTCAATAGCTGGTGCAAGCAGGTTTTCGCCTTATGCCTGACTTCATTTTTGCAGTCAAGTCTCATGTTTCTGGGATTGCTTACTTGGCAGACGGATATGCTGCTGGGACTTGGGATTATGTTTTCGGCGAATGAAGTGCCGAGGATTGCGCAGCAGTTTGGACTGGATACGAGTGTGAAGGTGAATATGACCAGTGTGACGCATACGGTGAGTACGGCGGTAAGGGCTGGGTAGGCGATTGTGAAGATGGCATAGCTGCAATGAGCAAAAATGGCCCACAATCAATAAAAGTTTTTTGCGCCGCTTTTTGTTCAAAAAAATCGGTCGAGGGTCAAGGGGCGAGAAGCCCCTTGTCGCCGTCCGCAGACGGCGAAACTCCCTGCGCCATACTTCTGGCGCAGGGAGAAATGGGTGAAAAAAATGCGACAGCATTTTTCAGGGGAAGCGAACAAGACCGCTTCCCCTTGTTCGCCGTTATCAGTAACCTTATCTTGAAAACGTTCCGGTGGAACGTTTTCAACGTACTAACAGAAAGGAAAAAATATGCAAACCTACATCTACCCACAAAACCTGAAATCCGGCGCAAAGCTATGGCTCTGGAACATCTGTGACTTACTGATTCTATGCCTCGGATTGATACTGTCCGTTGTCATTTTTACGCAGTTTCGGACATTTCTTTCCTTCGCCATCACAGCCGCTTACGCATTCCTGACCATCCGCATGGAGGAAATCACGGTCATGGACTACCTGTTCTGTGCGGTGAAATTCTTCGTCACGGCACAGCAAATCTATCACTGGAGGTAATGATGAAAAAAAGAAAATCAACCCAGAATCTCATGGGCTTAGAAACCTTCGGCAGGTTCGGACTTTGTGCAAACAGGTCAGAGCTTGCCTTTTTTCACGTTCAGCCGACTAACATTTCCGTGCTGTCGGCGGAGCATATTGACACGAAAATCCACCAGCTGACCCAGCTTCTGAGCGTTGTGCCGGAACTGGAAATCGTAGCACTGGACAGTTGCGAGCGTTTTGATGAAAACAAAATCCACCTCAAAAACCGCATTGCAGAGGAGCGAAATCCGCAGGTGCGCAGGCTCCTGAAAGCAGACCTTGCCCACATTTCCGAGCTGCAAATCCAGCATTCCACAGCACGGCAGTTTCTGTTCTGCATCCGGTTCAGAAATGCAAAATCGGAATAGCTGCGACAGCAGATCAGCCGTGTTTACAAGATGATTGCGGAGTACGGATTTGCGGTGAAACGGATGGAAAAGGTTGACCTCAAGCGGATGCTGGAGGTGTATTTTGGGTGCAATTTGCAGGGTGAGAGCCTACCCGATATCGAAGGAGAAAACTACTTGGAGGTGAAGAAAAATGGCGATATTTCAGAAAAAACATGAACCCACAGAAGCCGAAAAGGAAGAAATCCGAGTGCAGGATTTCTTCGATCGCATCACGCCCAGCACCATCAAATTCTACCCTGACCGCTACCTGTGCGGTGCGGCTTACCACTGCGTCTGGGTTATCCGTGAGTATCTGCTGTTGTTCCATCAGACAAAAAGCGTTCTCGCCGTTATGCACTCCAACCCAAACTAGTTTGAAGCACTATTTAGAAGTTTATGCTTGCTTCACTTCACAGATACCACGTAGAATATTTCTCTTTACAAATAAAAAGAAATATGGTATAATATTATTAGAATAATTCAAAAGGAAAGCATATAATAGCATTAAGTAATCCAGTTCTGTTAGGAGAAAGAATTATGGAGAATATGCGTAATGTTGCTGGTTATATAGCTATACGCTATAAGAAAGACTTTGGCACAGAAATTGACGAGATGAAGTTACACAAAATGATGTATTTTGCCCAAAGAGAATCATATGTAATGCATGACGAGCCTTTATTTGAAGGAGTTTTCTATGGTTGGAAGTTTGGACCTATTTTAAAGGAGATTCGAAAGCTTTATAAAGAGGCACGGAAATCAATTTTCAAAATATATGCTATACAGCCGATTGTTTTTTGTAGGGGCGAGCACATTGGTCGCCCCTACAAAAAGCTATATTTTGAAAAAATTGATTTCCGTGATAAAGAGGGTGATCTTTCTTTTACTGGATCGGTGGATGAACACTTCGAGGTATTAATGAATGAAGTGTTCAAACGATATGCATCAAAGGATTCTTGGAGTTTAAGTCGATTAACTCATGGTGAACTATCTTGGAGAAACTCCAGAATAGGTGTAGCTGAAAATGAACCCGGTGATAATCCAATTAGTGAGAGTGTTGTTAAAGAATTTAAAAGCAAAAGGGGCGCAGGATTAGTTTCCTATCTTATTGATCATGGTTGGGAGGAAGACAAAAGCGGCAAAGTTGCATTTTATATAATAAAGAATAGCAATAGATTGCCGTGCGTATATTTTTCTTTAAAGTGCGGTGCTTTATTTGGACCGCTTGATCAAGGAGAATTCTTGAATAACATTCAAAAAGAATTACAGAGAATTAATAACAAGATCGAAACTGACCCTTTTTTAATGAAACAGAAAACGACGGTGAATTACTATTCCGGTATGCAGCTGAACTAGTGAGAGATATCGGCATTTCAATTGAACAAGCTGTTTCATTGCTTCGAGTGCTGTTAGGCAAAAAAAAAGAAAAAACGGAGTCAACTAATAAACTCTAAACAAAACCTCAAAAACACACTTCTCATACTAATCCCTCAAACTCCAATAGATAGAATCCATTCTCTACCAGTAATAGAAG
>JBJERF010000045.1:0-6041 GCA_051882115.1 Ruminococcus sp.
ACAGCACAGAAGCTGGAATCTCCGGTAATTCTGGGCGTTTCCGGCGGCGCAGGCAAGTATATGACCGGTTTCAAGACGGTTGCAGCTATGGTGAAGGCAATGGACGAAACACTGGGCATTACAGTTCCGGTTGCACTGCATCTGGATCACGGCACATATGACCAGTGCTATGACTGCATCAAGGCAGGTTTCACCTCCATTATGTTTGATGGTTCTCATTTCCCGATTGAAGAAAATATTGCAAAGACCAAGGAACTGGTAGCTGTTTCTCACAAGCTGGGTCTGTCTATTGAGGCAGAAGTTGGTGCCATCGGCGGTGAAGAAGACGGCGTAATCGGCAAGGGTGAGTGTGCAGATCCGCAGGAATGCAAGACCATTGCAGATCTGGGTGTAGACATTCTGGCTGCTGGTATCGGTAATATCCATGGTGTATATCCGGAGAACTGGGAAGGTCTGAGCTTCGAAACACTGGCTGCTGTCAAGGCTGCTGTTGGTGATATGCCGCTGGTACTGCATGGCGGTACAGGCATCCCGGATGATCAGATCCAGAAGGCAATCTCTCTGGGTGTTGCGAAGATTAACGTAAATACAGAGTGCCAGCTGGTATTTGCAGAAGCAACCAGAAAGTATATTGAAGAAGGCAAGGATCTGAAGGGCAAGGGCTTTGACCCGAGAAAGCTGCTCCTGCCGGGCTATGAAGCAATCATGGCAAAGGTTGAAGAAAAGATGAATCTGTTTGGTTCTGTTGGCAAGGCTTTCTAAGAATTGCTGATCTGTCAAAAGAGCTGCTGCGAGGAAACTTGCGGCAGTTCTTTTTTTATTGCATAAAAATTCTGGTTAAATTTTGTAAAATGTGACGATAAAATTTTTATTGGAAAATATTGATATTGTTACCTTAATATGGTATAATGTAATTACAAAAATGCATTGTATTTCTAAGTGATGATGAGAACTTTTTTGACCTCTCCGTCACAGCTTACGCTGTGACACCTCTCCTTTTAAGGAGAGGCTATTCGGGCACTGTTTAAGGCTCTCCTTTTAAGGAGAGCTGTCACCGAAGGTGACTGAGAGGTTAATAAAAAGAGAGCTGTCACCGAAGGTGACTGAGAGGTGAATAGAGAACTGTCACGGAGAGATGGGGCAGGTGAAATATGCATATAGACAGAAATAAAAAACTTCTTGATTGTGCAAGAAATCTGAGAAAAGAAATGACACGGCAGGAAAAACATTTATGGTATGATTTTCTGAGAAATTATCCTGTACATATATATAAGCAAAGAATTATTGGAAATTATATAGTGGATTTTTATTGTCCTTCTGCCCACTTAGTAATAGAACTTGACGGAAGTCAGCATTTTACAGTTGATGGAATGGAGTATGACAAAATCAGAACAGAATTTCTTGAACAATATAATCTGCGTGTACTCCGAATTTCAAATATTGATATTGATAAAAATTTCGATGGCACATGCGAAAACATCAATCATGAGATAAAAAATGGTGAAACTCATATTTATTCGCATGCATCTTGTTCGGAAATTTTTTGATATATATGAAACAGGTTTTAAATTAAAGAAAGGATGATTTTTATGATGAAAGGAAAAAAGGTATTATCCGCACTACTTGCAGGTGCAATGAGCATCTCCTGTTTGGGCATGAATGCTTTTGCGGTGATGGATGCAAATGATTATGCATCTATTTACACAGATTTGAATGAAGCTGCACTTCAGAACTGGGACTATCAGATTCTTCTTGATATCCAGCTTTCCGGCATATCCGTAGATGAGGATGCACTGACATTCAGTGAGCCTTATTACAGCTATGATTTCTATAATATGGAAATGAGAGAGAATTTCTACTGGCGCATTGTCTTTGAAAATGATCAGATTATTGGTATCAGTTCTGCTGCTGTATCCCAAGGAATTACCGCAGCCCAATGGACATCCGGCGATTTTGAATACCTTGCTGAGGGATTGAAGGATGATGCAAAAATTTTGTTTGGCAGTGCAATTGTAAATGCTTTTCCCTGCTGCCTGATTTATGTAGGCGGAACATTTTACACCCATAGCACGATTGCATTGGAAGCGGGGGAAACCGATCTGGTGTTCGGTGAAATTCCTTATTCTGAACCATACTGGACGGATACGCCGGAGGATGCAGTCGGGGGATTGTTGCCGGAGGGTGCGACTACAACCACCGCAGCACCGGTTGAATACGTACCGATGACGGGTGATGTAAATATGGACGGAAAAGTGTCTTTGAGTGATATTGTACTTATAAATCGGTTTACAGCTGGTGCAATACAACTCAATGAGGAGCAGATAGATGCAGCTGACTGCTGTGCGGATGGTTTTATCAATACTTCCGATATAACAGTCCTCCTGCAATATATTCTGGAGATCGTGGATACGCTGCCTGTTATCCCTGAATAATTGAAAAATGCAAGAGCCGCTGTAATTTTCAGCGGCTCTTTTTCATTGGGTATTCATGAAAATCAAAATGAAACATGTTGAATTTTGTGTATTTTAAACGAAAAGATTTCGAAAAACCCCTTGACGTTTCGTGAAAAAAGTTGTATAATGAAAGTGCGGCAGTGTATGCCATTGCCGTTAGAATACGGTGAAAGGAGCGTTTGTATGCAAAATGCAGACATTTTGCATATGAATATAAGATTATGAAGAACATTTTATTTGCAGCCTCCGAGTGTGTACCGTTTGTAAAGACCGGCGGTCTTGCCGATGTTGTGGGCGCATTGCCCAAGAGCCTTTATAAACCGGAGTACGATGTGCGTGTGATTCTGCCCAATTATACCTGTATTCCGTGGGAGTACAGAGGAAAATTCCGTCATGTGACCAATTTCTATATGGATTACGGTCAGCGGCACGACAAGATGTTCGTGGGCATTATGGAGTACGAATATGAGGGCATCAAGTTCTATTTTGTAGACAACGAATATTACTTCAAGTGCGATACGCCGTATACCAGTTCGATTATGTGGGATATTGAACGGTTTATCTTTTTCTGTAAGGCAGTGCTGGCAATTATGCCTGTAGTGGGCTTCCATCCGGATATTATTCACTGTCACGACTGGCAGACCGGTATGATTCCGGTATTTCTCCGCAGTACATTTGCATCCCATAGCTTCTATTGGGGAACAAAGACCATTATGACCATACATAATCTGAAATTCCAGGGCGTCTGGGATATTCGTCATTTCCTGTATAACACCGGTCTGCCCCGCTATATGTTTACACCGGATAAGCTGGAATTCAAGAAGGATGCCAATATGCTCAAGGGCGGTCTGGTGTATGCAGATTATATTACAACGGTTAGTGAAACCTATGCAGAGGAAATCAAAACACCTTATTATGGCGAGCAGCTGGATGGTCTGCTCTGTGCACGGGAACGATCTTTGAGAGGCATTCTCAATGGTATTGACTATGATGTATACAATCCGGAGACAGACCCGAAGATTTCGGTTCATTATAACGTCAAGGATGTGGTGGAGAAAAAGAAACTGGCTAAGAAAGCATTGCAGAAAGAATTGGGTCTGCCGGTAGATGAGAATAAGTTCATGATTGCCATTATTTCACGTCTGACGGATCAGAAGGGTCTGGATCTGGTGGACTGGATTGCTGACCGCATTACGGATGAATTTACACAGCTGGTTGTAATTGGTACAGGTGAGTCTAAGTATGAGAATATGTTCCGCTATTATCATAGCAAGCATCCGGATCGTGTTTCTGCCAATATCTTCTACTCAGATGCACTGGCGCATAAGCTGTATGCAGCTGCGGATGCCATGCTGGTACCGTCCCGCTTTGAGCCGTGCGGTCTTACACAGCTGATTTCCCTGCGGTATGGTACAGTACCGATTGTCCGTGAAACAGGTGGTCTGAAGGATACGGTTGAGCCGTACAATGAGTATGAAAAGACGGGTACAGGCTTTACCTTCCAGCATTATAATGCAGATGATCTTCTGTATACGATTAATTATGCAAAGAAGATTTACTTTGAGTATCGGAATGATTGGAACGACATCATCCGTCGGGGTATGGAGAAAGACTTCTCATGGGGCAGTTCTGCACTCCAGTATCAGGGCATGTACGATTGGATTATGCGTGGAATGAGATAAAAGCATGATGAGGGCTGTTGCATTTGTGTATCTGCAACAGCCCTTTTATGATAAAAGGATTTATGGATTTTGTCCTTTTTTCCCTGACAGCGATGGATTGTGCAGCGGTTATAAAACTTTCGTTAATGCCTGAGAAAATGATTGACAATGACAAATTTCTGCGCTATAATAGGACTTGTGCCAAAATGAAAATGCTGAAATGGCATGGAGATACACCTGCATGAAACACTTTCAGGCGGTGTATCCAAGCATCTGTTCAATATCCATTTGTACATCTTTTGCTTGTATAAAATCCGTCAGCTTGTACTGAAATTCCCTGACATATAACCGATCACCTTGCGGAATTCCAATACAATCTGACGAAAATTCTCACGGTTCAATTTGTGCTCAGCTGGATATTCGGCAGGTTCTGAGAAAAATAGGGGGGTATTGTCATGGAATCAGTAAAAGAATTTTTATTCGGGAACGGGTATTCCTACTTACTGGAGATTGCCATCATTTTGCTTGCAACAAAGGTGCTGGGCTTGTTTACAAAACGAATCAGCCTGCCGCAGGTTGTGGGTGCGCTGGCAGCCGGTATTATTTTGGGTCCGATGGTACTGAATGTTGTGGAGAAAAATGACTTGATTACGCAGCTTGCAGAGCTGGGTGTCATTGTACTGATGTTTGGTGCCGGTATGGAGACCGATATTCAGGAACTGAAAAAGGCCGGACTTGCTTCATTTGTTATTGCAATGTTCGGTGTGCTTGTGCCGCTGGGGGGCGGATTCCTGCTGGCGCATTATTTCAATGTAGAGCAGGAGCCGGGAATGGCAAGCCTGATGTGGCAGAATATTTTCATCGGTGTGATTATGACAGCAACTTCTGTTTCCATTACGGTAGAGACACTCCGTGAATTGGGCGCACTGAAATCGAAAGCGGGCAATGCAATTCTGGGTGCAGCCGTAATTGATGATATCCTGGGTATTATTGCGCTGACGGTTGTTATCAGTCTGGGCGGTAAGTCCGGCGGTGAGGGCGAAGTAACGCTTGGCAGTGCGCTTCTGGGCGACCTTGGCGGAGGTGTTGCGGCTGTATTCGTAAATATTGTAGCCTTCTTTGCATTTGCCATTCTTTCAGCCATTCTGTACCATTATTTCTTCAAAAAATGGAGAGAGTCTTCCAATGCAAATCTGCGCCGTCATAATATTATTACTTTTGTATTCTGTCTGGTGCTTTCATTCTGTGCCGAAGTATTTTTCGGTGTTGCAGATATTACAGGTGCATTTGTGGCGGGTCTGGCAATTTCCGGTCTGCGCAGAAATGATTATGTTTGTGCAAGATTCAATACCATGTCGTATATGCTGCTATCGCCGGTTTTCTTTGCAAACATTGGTCTTGTCATGACACTGGATGGATTGAATGACGGTAAAATGATTCTGTTCATGCTGCTTCTGCTGGTAGTCGCACTGATTTCGAAGGTGATCGGCTGCGGTGTGGGTGCAAAGATGATGCGGTATTCCAATAAGGAGAGCCTACAGATTGGTATTGGTATGATTTCCCGTGGCGAGGTGGCATTGATTGTTGCGAACAAGGGAATTGCCGCAGGTCTGATGAGTGACAAATTCATGACGCCTATTGTAATTATGGTGGTATTTACAACGATTATTACACCGATTCTGCTGAAGCTTGTATTTCCGAAGAAGAAGGACGCTGAGCCGGATCAGAATGTAGAAGAATCTGTTGTTCAGGCGTAAAAAGAAGAAAGGAGCTGCTGCACGGTAGGGTTGCAGGCAGCTCCTTTTTGTATAGAAAGTTTTTTGGTGCTTTTCAAATGTTCTGAAATATGCTATAACAAATCCGATTTATCATCTCAAATCATTCTTTATCACTAAAATCTTTCAAATCAGCGAAATTACGTCATTTT
>JBJERF010000046.1:0-5831 GCA_051882115.1 Ruminococcus sp.
GAAATTGACTGGAGTATTGGTGACTGAATCAACACTGCGCAGAACGAAAGGAACAACAACATGAAAATTGCATCTTTATTCCACAATCGCACTGTATTTTCCTTTGAAGTATTTCCGCCCAAAAAAACAAGCCCCATTGAGTCGGTTTACGGCGCACTGGCAGAACTGGAAGCCCTGCATCCGGATTTCATCAGCGTCACACTGGGCGCAGGCGGCAGCGGAAACGGGGAAAATACCATTGCCGTAGCCAAGCGGCTTCAGGAGCAGCATCATATTCTGCCCATGGCACATCTGCCCTGCATTCACTATACCAAAGCGCAGATTGATGCCATTCTGAATGAATTTCAGGCAAACGGCATTGAAAATATTCTGGCACTCCGGGGCGATCTTGTGCCGGACTTCAAACCTACAGAAGATTTCCGTCATGCCTGTGACCTGATTGAATATATCAAAACCAAGGGAGATTTTGATATTGCCGCTGCCTGCTATCCGGAGGGGCATACAGAGGCTCCCAATCTGGATATTGACATTGCCCATCTGCGTGATAAAGTAGAAGCCGGTGCTACCCATCTGATTTCCCAGCTTTTCTTTGACAACGATGCTTTTTATAATTTCCGCTACCGTGCGGAACGTGCCGGTATTCATGTGCCCATTGAAGCCGGCATCATGCCTGTAACCAGCCGCAAACAGATTGAGCGCATGGTTTCCATGTGCGGTGCCAGCCTGCCCCGTAAATTTACACGCATCATCCAGAAGTATGAAAACAATCCGGAAGCCCTGCGGGATGCAGGAATCGCCTATGCCGTTGACCAGATTATCGATCTGGTGACAGAGGGTGTGGACGGCATCCACCTCTATACGATGAATAACCCCTATGTTGCACGGAAAATCAGTGAAGCAGTTTCCGGCATCATTCGCACCCATGACCAATGCTGAGCCTGAATCTCCAGCCGGTAAACCGGGAGGAAGCACTCCGGTATATGGGCTTTGGCAAACAGCAGCCGGATGAATGCTTCCTGCGTCGTTTGGACAGCTGCGAAAAGCTGCTTTTGCAGCAGGTGCAGCCCCGTTTCGTATACCGTGCAGAAGCATTGAACCGGCATGCAGACGGCAGTCTTTCCGCCGGCGGACTGACCCTTTCCGGCACTGCCATTGCAGAGCACCTGAAAGACTGCACCCATGTGATTATCATGGCAGCCACGCTCTCTGTACAGGCAGACCGGCTCATTGCACAGGCACAGGCACGGGATATGACAGATGCACTGATTCTGGAAGCCCTCGCCAATGCCGGTATTGAACAGATCTGCAATCAGGCGGAGCAGATCATCCGGGAAAAATTTCCCGAAAAGTATTTTACGTGGCGGTTCAGCCCCGGCTACGGTGACTTCCCTCTGGATATACAGGGGCCGCTGCTTACGCTGCTGGATGCGCCGAGAAAGATCGGACTGACGGCAACCGACACCTCAATTTTAATCCCAAGAAAATCTGTGACAGCACTCATCGGTCTGGCGGATGCACCCCTGTCCCAAAAGCGCAGAGGATGTGCCTCCTGCAATATGCGTGGGCGTTGTCTTTATCGAAAAAAAGGAGTGCATTGCAGCCATGTGGAATCAGCTTCTGAAGCATAAAAAATATATTGGTCTGGACGGAGGCATGGGCACCATGCTGCAAACAGACGGCATGCCTGCCGGAGCCATTCCGGAGCTTTACAATCTGTCCGATCCGGAACGGATCATCCGTGTGCACCGTGCTTATATAGAAGCCGGTGCCGATGTTATCTATACCAATACGTTCGGGGCAAACCGCCTGAAGATGAAAAAGACCGGAAAAACTGCTGAAGAGCTGATCCGTGCCGGTGTGGCAAACGCAAAAAAAGCGGCTGCCGGCACGGATACCCTTGTTGCACTGGATATCGGTCCCATCGGGCAGCTGCTGGAACCCCTGGGCACACTGACCTTTGAGGAGGCTTATGACATCTTCCGGGAGGAGATACTTGCCGGTGCAGAGGCAGATCTGATTGTCATTGAAACCATGACAGACCTGTATGAAACAAAGGCGGCTGTACTGGCTGCCAAGGAAAACAGCAATAAGCCCGTACTGGTGACCATGACCTTTGAGGAAGGGGGGCGCACCTTTACAGGATGCAGCGTGGCATCTATGGCACTGACGCTGGAGGGACTGGGCGTAGACGCACTGGGTGTCAACTGCTCTCTGGGACCCAAGGAGCTGTATCCTGTGGTAGAGGAGCTTTACCAGTGGACAACGCTTCCTGTCATTGTAAAGCCCAATGCCGGACTGCCCGACCCCATTACCGGAAAATTTTCGGTAGAACCGGAGGATTTTGCCGCATCTCTGGCAGGCTTTGCCAAGCGGGGGGTAAAAATATTCGGCGGATGCTGCGGTACAACACCGGCGCATCTGAAAGCCGCATTTTCCCGGCTGGATGAAACGGATATGCAGACACCCCAGCGCAGACCCATTCCGGCAGCTGTATGCTCCGGCACGGCTGCTGTTATCATCGATCAGCCCCGCATGATTGGTGAACGCATCAATCCCACCGGCAAAAAACGTTTCCAGCAGGCATTGCGGGAAAACGATATTTCCTATATTTTAGAACAGGCAGTCCAGCAGACCGATGCCGGTGCAGATATTCTGGATGTCAATGTGGGACTGCCCGGCATTGATGAAAAGGATATGATGGTACGCACCGTGAAGGCACTTCAGTCCGTAAGCGATACCCCCTTACAGCTGGATTCCACCAATCCTGAGGTGCTGGAAGCGGCTCTGCGTGTTTACAACGGCAAGCCCATTGTGAATTCCGTCAACGGAGAGGAGCAGTCTCTCCGCACCATTCTTCCTCTTGTAAAAAAGTACGGTGCAGCCGTTGTAGGGCTGACACTGGATGAAAAGGGCATTCCGCCCAAGGCAGAGGAGCGATTCACCATAGCAAAACGCATTCTGGCGCAGGCGGAAGCTATAGGCATCCCAAAACGGGATGTATATATTGACTGTCTCACACTGACCGTATCGGCAGAGCAGACCGGCGCAAAGGAAACCCTTACCGCACTGCGCCGGGTAAAAGAGGAGCTGGGGCTGAAAACGGTACTGGGTGTTTCCAATATTTCCTTCGGGCTGCCCAACCGTGAAGCGGTCAACCGGACATTCCTGACCATGGCGATGCAGAATGGTCTGGATCTGCCCATTCTGAATCCCAATATTGTCTCCATGGCAGAGGCTGTGCGGGCATATAAAGTGCTGACCTGTCTGGATGAAAACTCCACAGCATTTATTCAGGCATACGGCAATGGATCGGCAAAGACGGCACCGCCGCCCGCCGATGCCCCCAAGCAGCCGGACTTAGGCTATGCACTGGCGCACGGACTGAAAGAGGAATGTGCAAAAATAACAGCCGGACTGCTGGAAAGCCATGAACCCATGGAAATTATCAACAACATGCTGATTCCGGCACTGGATATGGCAGGAACCCAGTTTGAACAGGGAAAAATCTTCCTGCCGCAGCTGATTCTCACAGCCGGAGCTGCACAGGCTGCATTCGGTGTCATCCGTGATGCGCTCTCCCGAAGCAGTGCTGCCCCTGTCAGCAAGGGCAAAATCGTTCTTGCCACTGTCAAGGGCGATGTGCACGATATCGGAAAGAATATTGTAAAAGTTCTTCTGGAAAATTACGGCTATACCGTCATTGATCTGGGCAAGGATGTGCCTTGTCAGCAGGTCGTAGATGCAGCCATTGCCCATCAGGTTCCGCTGGTAGGGCTTTCGGCACTGATGACCACCACGCTGGATGCCATGGCAGAAACCATCCGTCTGCTGCATGAGCAGTATCCAAGCTGTAAGACCGTGGTAGGCGGTGCGGTGCTGACACCGGAATATGCACAGAAAATTCACGCCGATTTCTATGCAAAGGATGCAAAAAATACCGTGGATATTGCAAAAATCGTCATCGGATAAGCAGAGGGGGAATGAGCCTTATGGCAAAGAAAAGCAATCATAATATCAATAAAACGCTCAGCATGACGCTGATTTTCAGCGGTTCCGTCCTGATCCTGATGGCATTTATTCTCATAAGGGTAGAAACCATTTTCAGCTGGATCGGCACACTGCTGGAAATTCTGCGTCCCATGCTCATTGGTATCATCCTGACCTTTATCCTTTACAAGCCCACCCTCCGCATTACAGAGCTTCTGAAAAAGATGACGAAAAATAAACGGTTTCCCTGTAACGGCGTGGCGGTATTGCTGACTTATCTGCTGTTTTTTGGAATTCTCACCGGAATCATATGGATTGTCGTTCCGTCCTTTATTACCAGCATTGATGAATTCTCCTCTAAATTCACTATTTATGTGGACAACATCAAAAACGGTCTGGATTACGTTATGAATCTGCTTCAGGGAACGGACGGAAACGGACTTCTGTCACAGATGAATCTGAGCATTGATGATATTATGCGTCAGATTACCAATTTTGTTTCCAAGATGCCGGATTATATTCCGGATGTAATGGAAGCCGTGGGCGGATGGGCAAGCAGCATTGCCGGTGTCCTGACAGATATTGTTTTCGGCATTGCTTTCTCCGTCTATATTCTGGCAGGACGCACCCGTCTGAAGCGGCAGCTCAAGCGGATTGTGAAGACTTTTTTCTCCGAAACAACCTACCGCCGTATTTCTCATTACAGCTCCCTGACTTTCAGCACCTTTTCCAGCTTTGTCAGCGGACAGCTGATGGAGGCGTTGATACTGGGTCTGCTGTGCTTTATCGGTATGACCATACTGGGATTCCCTTACGCAACCATGATCAGTGTAATCATTGGCGTAACCAACATCATCCCGATTATCGGACCTATTATTGGTACGGTTCCGGGGGCAGCTATTTATCTGATGATCGACCCGTGGAAAGCGGTCTGGTTTGTCATCTTTATTATCGTATTGCAGCAGATTGACAGCAATCTGATTTATCCTCGTGTGGTAGGCAGCTCTGTGGGACTGCCGGCAATCTGGATTTTATTTGCTGTAACCGTAGGCGGCGGACTATTCGGCGTTCTGGGTATGATTATCGGTGTTCCGGTGATGTCACTGATTTACACGATTCTGAAAGAAAAGACATCCGAAGCGGCAGAAAAGGAATCGGATGATGATGCGCCGGATCAGCGGGAACCGATGTTTCCGGTGAAGGCAGTGGTGGAAGAAAAAACAACGGCACTTTTCTCAAAAATCAAGCAAGGTGTACGAGGTGGTTTTGGTCATATCATGGATCGGATTGATGAACGAATGCACGGCAAGGAGCAGGAGACAGATGAGGATTCTGAAATGAAGGCTGAAAACGAAGCGGAAGAATCCAAAAGCATTGAAGATGCTTTAGAAAAGCTGGAACAGGAAGAAGCTCCTGTTTCTACCAAATCATCCGATTAAGAATATGGGCTGCTGTGCCGAAGCTGAGGTACAGCAGCCCATTTGTATAGAAGTTTTTTTGCGCCGCTTTTTTCTCAAAAAAAGCGGTCGGGGGTCAAGGGGCGAGAAGCCCCTTGTTTGTCGCTGAAAACGGAATCATTGCGGACGGTACGAGCCTTGTCAGATTCAGCAAGTGAAGCAGGCACTCCTTTTAAGGAGAGCTGGCTTGCCGAAGACAAGACTGAGAGGTTAAAAGCGTTGCAAACGTCCCACTGGGACGTTTGCAAGATTGTGATTGCTTCATCGCTGAAACAAGGGGGAAGCGGTCTTGTCCGCTTCCCCCTCGAAATGCTGTCGCATTTCTCACCCCTTTTCCCCGCGCGCCAGAAGGATGGCGCAGGGAGTTTCGCCGTCTGCGGACGGCGA
>JBJERF010000047.1:0-2387 GCA_051882115.1 Ruminococcus sp.
ACATTCTACTTTACAGCATTTACAAAAAATGAAAAGAATGAATTTGTGAAGTCTCCGTATACTGAGGTTCAGTCCCTGACACTTTCCGGCGGACTGGCAGGCGAAGCTGTTACAGGTAAGGTTTCCTTTGATAATCTGCCGGTAACAGAAGCAGGTGTTACCTATTATATTCTGGAAACTGATGCAAAGGGCAACCGGATTGAGAAGAATCTCACAGAGACGGACGGCAAACTGACTTATACCTATGAGGCAGTGGGCGGCACAGTCTGCGAGGTAAGCAGTACGGCTGGTATCAAACTCAGTACGGCAATAAAGACTGGTACCTGCGAAATCGGCAATACTGAAAAGCAGGTTTATCAGATTCATGTAACAAAGAAATATGACGGTACTGATACAGATGCAACCTTCAAGGTGGCTGTATTTACATTGCCAGAGAATGCAGATGCAAGCGTTCTGACAAACTTTGCAATTGTTGACGGTACCGTAACAGAAATCAAGGGCGGTCAGACGGTGGATATTGACCTGCCGGATGAGGGCGAATACTATGTATTCGAAGTAGACGACAGCAATAAGCCCATTGCGCACAATACAAAGATCGCTTCCTATACGGTTCAGTATCCGGATGGTGTTGAAATCCGTGATACAGCGGCTGGAGGTGCAAAAAATGCAAGCTATAAAATTGTGTATGTACCGACGGCTCTGACAAAATCCAACAATGAAGCAAATGTGACAGTTGGCAATTACACGAAATTGGGTGCAATGCAGCCCACCATTGAACTGACAAAGTATCTCAGTGTGGATGGCTTTGCCGACGGCACTCCGTCTGGTGTGACCAATACAATGACCTTTGGTCTGTTCACAGGCGAAGTTGTGGACGATGCTATGGTATATACCGAGGTTGAGGGATATCGTCAGACCATTACCATCAGCGGTGTTCAGGGCAATGGTAACTATTCTGGCAATGTTACATTTAATCTGCCGGAAATTCCGGCGAATGATCTGGAACCCAAGACCTACTATATCTTTGAGCTGGACGGTGATACCCCTGTTGAAAAGGGAGCTGCTATTCCTATGACAATCGGCAGCGATTCCTACAATGCAGTTGTAAATTATGACTCTGCGGGCGGTATTGTCATTTCTCAGACAGAGCTGGAGGGTACAGCTGCTGTACAGAATACGATTACTGCCGATGCAGAAATCAGCTTCAGCAAGTGGGATGAAAAGGGCGATGCTCTTGCAGGTGCAACCATGCAGCTGACAGGTGCATTGGATGGTGTGACTGTAAACGACAGTTATGAGCTGGGCAAATCCGCAGCTGCCCTGACAGAAGGTCAGTATTTCATCAGCGGCAATACACTGACATGGGTTACCAACGGCACAGAGCTTGTATTGAAGGGTGTAAAGGATGGTTCGTATACACTCTCTGAAACAAATGCGCCTGAGAACTACGGAAAGATTCAGGATATCACCTTTACTGTAGAAAATGGCATCATTAAAGAGGTTGTAGAAAATGGTGTCATTCAAAAGGCTCCGTTTGAAGCAGCGGACGGTTCTTACAGCATTCATGCAAATTCTATATCTGTATCTGACAAGCTGATCGAGAATGTTGTCATCAGTAAGCAGGATATGAATCGCAATGAAATTGCTGGTGCATCCATGAAATTCGGTAAAATGACCGTTACAGAAGAAGACGGCGAGCTGGTAGTTACCATGAAAGATGGTGAAGTGGATACAGAGCTAATTGATTCATGGATTTCCACAACAACACCGCATGAAATCACAACAAAGCTGGCAGACGGCTACTATCTGCTGCATGAAGAGCTTGCTCCGGACGGCTATACTGTAGCAACAGACATCTATGTGTCCATTAAGAATAATAAAGTGGATGCACAGTATAAGCTGACAGACGGTAAGCTGGTAAAGATGGAACCCGCTTCTGGTCTGAAACGTGACGAAAATAAGATCATTATGACGGATGAGCTGTCTGAGATTGTCATCAGCAAGAAGGAACTGGGTGCAAATAATGCAGCAGTTGATCTGCCTGCGAATGCAACAAATGCAGAGTTTGTACTGAGTGGCAGCGTCAGCTTGAAGGATGTAATCTTTGATAATGTTGTAACCAGTGAAGAAGATGCAGAAGAAATCACATACGGCAAAAAGACAGCCGGAGATGTGACTACCTTTAGTTATGAAGGTAATGAAGTGAAAATCACCGGTCTCAAAGACGGTACCTACACATTGCAGGAAACCACGGCTCCGGATGGCTACACAGTTGTATCTACATTTAAGTTTACCATTGAAAATGGTATAGTTGCTGATAAGACCATTGCAGTATCCAACGGCGAGGTTACAGTTTCTGAAGACGGTAAAACTGTTACGGTTGCGGA
>JBJERF010000047.1:2487-10308 GCA_051882115.1 Ruminococcus sp.
CGGTAAAACTGTTACGGTTGCGGATAAGCTGAAGTCCTCTATCTCCATCAGCAAGAAGGATATCAATGGAAATGACATTGATAAAAACGATAACAGTGCAACATTCGAGCTGAGTGTAAAAACAGAAGGCTTGACGCTGGAAGGCGTAACTGCTGGCGGAGAGACAGATGAGAATGGCGACAACGTAATTGCATTTACTGGAAATGCTGCGGATATTGTGGGTCTGAAGGACGGTACCTACAAGCTGAAAGAAACAGCCGCTCCGACTGGCTATGTAACAGTATCTGAGTTTGAATTTACAATCAAGGACGGTAAGGTTGATACATCTAAGACTGTAACCGTAACAAACGGTGAAGTTGAACTCACAGAATCCGGCATTGTTGTAAAGGATAAGCAGCAGATTGTTATCAGCAAGAAAGAACTGGGTGCAAATAATACAGCAGTTGATCTGCCTAAGGGTGCAACTGATGCAGAGTTTGTACTGAGTGTGGCAGATGGCAACACAGCTACACTGGAAGGTGTAACTGTTGGAACAGAAACCGGTATAAAGGATCAGACAAGCATTACATTTACCGGCAATGACACAACTATCATCGGTCTGAAGGACGGTACCTACACATTGCAGGAAACCGTGGCTCCGGATGGCTACACAGTTGTATCTACATTCAAGTTTACAGTTACAAACGGCAAGGTAGATAAGAACAGCATTACCGCTGCAACAGATGGCGAAACAGTAGAAACAGTAACATCTGACGGTATTACCATTACCATTGCAGATAAGGTTTCTGAAATTGAGATTGGTAAGCAGGCTGTAACTGGTAACACTGAGGTTGAAGGTGCAACACTGACACTGACAAATGCTTCTGTTACAGAAGACAAGTGGGATGCGATTGTTACAGCAAATACAGGTCTGACAGCCATTGCAAATGGTGTAAAGTGGACATCCGGTTCGACTGCACAGACCATCAAGGGTCTGCCGGACGGCGATTACACATTGGCTGAAACAGGCGGTACATTTACATTCAATGAAGTAAAGTATTCTGTTATAGATACAACACTGAGCTTTACCATTGAAAATGGTGAAATCGTATCTGACAGTGTAGTAACTGCGGATGGCAGTGCAGTAAAATCTAAGAAGGAAGATGCTGCAAAGGGTTATTACCTCTATAACGGCACATCTGACCAGAATCGCATTGTGGTTTGTGACGCAGTAGCTCCGGCAGCTGTAGAAATTTCTAAGGTTGAAATCGGCAAGACAGACGAGCTGGATGGTGCAAAGCTCCAGATCACAGGTGGTCCGACGGATATAGACTGGACGAAGGTGACTGGAACCAAGGATGGCGATGATACATTTGAGCTGACTTCTGTTACAGGCGGCGGCGTAGAATGGACATCCGGCGGAAATTCCGTTCAGATCAGTGGTCTGCCCAACGGCAATTACACGCTGACAGAAATTACAGCTCCCGAAGGCTATGTAAAGGCTGAATTCATTGACTTTACTGTTGAAAACGGTAAAATCAAAGTAAACGGTGAGGTCGATGCAGACAGCAAGCTCGTTATGGAAGATGATTATACCAAGGTAACCATCTCCAAGGTGGATGCAGATGACACAAGCAAACTTCTGGAGAAGGCAAAGCTGGCAATTTATAAGGCTGCTGACTGCGATAAGGATACGCTTCAGCCGAATGAAGGTGCACGAGCAGTAGCAGAATGGACAACAGACGGAACTGTCAAGACCATTGAAAAGCTTCCGCTGGGCGATTATGTTCTGGTAGAGCTGAGTGCTCCGGAAAATTATCAGATTGCAGCTCCGAAGCCGTTCTCTCTGAAGGAAGGCGTAACCGGTGAAGGTGCAGATGCTGTTAAGAACTATCAGCTTGCACTGGTAATGGCGGATACACTCAAGGGCAAGGTTTCTGTAACAATTAGTAAGATTGCAATCAATGGTACAGAAGAACTCAAGGATGCACATCTCCAGATTCTGGATAAGGACAACAATGTTGTTCAGAATGATGCCGGAGAAAAAATGGAATGGATTTCTGATGGTATCAATCAGAAGACTGTCTCCTTGATGCCGGGTACTTATACATTAAAGGAAACACAGGCACCGGATGGCTATCTGATTGCTGAAGAAATTACTTTCGTTGTAACAGATGATGGCAAGGTAACCATTGACAGCAAGGAACAGGCAAACAACACGGTTGTTATGGCAGACGATTACACCAAGGTGGAAATCTCCAAGGTGCACATTGTAGATGAATCCACAACAAAGCTGATTGGCGATGCTGAACTGGCTGTTTATAAGGCTGAGGATTATGACACAGCCAACAACAAGCCCAAGGATGATGCCAAGGCAGTTGAAAGCTGGACTTCTGTAGAAAATGAGGTTCATACAATTCATGCGCTTGCAGGCGGTGACTATTATCTGGTAGAAACCTCTGCTCCGGATGGTTATACCATGGCAGAAGCTGTTAAGTTTACTGTGGATGGTACAACCAAGGAGATTCAGAAGGTTCGGATGGCGGACGACATCTCTGAGATTGTTATCCAGAAACAGGATATTGATGCAACCGGTTCCGATCTGCTTCCGGGCGCAACTATGCAGCTGATTGCATTAGATGAAACCGTTGATCTGACAAATATCCATATTGATGGAACCGACAGAATAGACCATCCGACACAAAACAAGCACATCATCACATGGAAGAGCACAACTGGTTCTGATACCATTGAGATGCTTCCGGACGGTGAATATACACTGAAGGAAACCGCAGCTCCGGATGGCTATACAGTTGTATCTGAGTTTACATTCACAATTGCAGATGGTAAGATCAGTACATCCGATACAAACAGTGATTCTGTTACCAGAGATGGCGATACCATCACGGTGAAGGATCGGATGACAGAAGTACAGGTCGGCAAGAAGGATATTTCTGGTCAAAACGAAGTTGCAGGTGCAACACTGACATTGACAGGCACTCCGACTGATACGGCAGCTGCTATTGACTGGGATGCGATTGTTAAAGCAAATACAGGTCTGACAGCTATTACAAACGGTGTACAGTGGACATCCGGTTCCACAGAACAGACCATCAAGGGTCTGCCTACTGGCGTAACGTATACTCTGAAAGAAACCGCTTCGTCAGAGGGTAAAACGACATTCAAGGATACCGAAGACGGTACAATCTATGAAATCGTAGAATCTGCAATGACATTTGAAATCGGTTCAGATGGCAAGATTACAAATGTAACGGGTTCACAGGATACATATGAAGCAAAGGATTCCGATATCAATGAATCTGGTCAGTCCGGTTACTTCTACTACGATAGTATCAGCACAAAGCCCAATTGTGTAGAAGTCTGCGATGCACGGTATACTACAGTTGTGAAGATCTCCAAGCAGGATATCAACGAAACAGAGGAAATTGAAGGCGCACATCTGAAGATTACAGATGAGGATGGCAATGTCGTTGAAGAGTGGGATTCTGAAAAGGATACTCAGCATGAGGTTACACTTCTGCCGGGTACCTACACACTGGAAGAAACCACTGCACCCGACGGCTATGTAAAGGCTGAGGAAATCACCTTCACAGTAAATGAAGACGGAACCATTGAAGAATTTGAAGATGGCACCGTTATCATGAAGGATGACTACACCAAGGTAGAAATCAGCAAGCTTGACGAAAATGATGAACTTCTCTCTGGTGCAACGCTGGCAATTTATCAGTATGATATTGAAAAGAAAATAGCAATCGGTGATCCTATAGAGCAATGGACATCTGGTACAGATCCTAAGGTAATCGAAAAGCTTCCGCTGGGCGATTATGTTCTGGTAGAACTGAGTGCTCCGGAAAATTATCAGATTGCAGAGCCAGTTCCGTTCTCTCTGGAAGAGGGCGTAACCGGTGAGGGTACAGATGCTGAGAAGAACTATCAGGTTTCTGTAACCATGAAGGACGCACCGAAGGGCAGCGTAATCATCAGTAAGGTTGCTGTCTTTAAAGCAGCTGGCATTTCGGAAACCAAGCATGTGGAAGGTGCAAAACTCCAGATTCTGGATACAGAAGGCAATGTCGTTATAATTGACGATAAAGCGTGTGAATGGACGTCGGATGGTACGGATCAATCCTTCAAGCTGGATTCCGGTACTTATACGCTCCATGAAGAATCCGCTCCGGGTGGCTATCTGGTTGCAAGTGATATTACATTCAAGGTTTCAGTAGCTCAGGATGGTACCGTTCAGGTAACGGTTGACAACGAGATTCAGGCAAACAATACAGTTGTCATGACAGACGACTACACCAAGGTTCAGATCTCCAAGGTGGATATCACAGACAGCACACCGCTTTCCGGTGCAGTACTGGAAGTTTATAAGGCTTCTGACGATAATAACGAGGTTATTGGTGATGCAATTGAAAGCTGGGAGACAGATGGCACAGCACATGAGATCGATGCATTGGCACCTGGTAACTATGTTCTGGTAGAAATTACAGCTCCGGATGGTTATACCATCGCTGAAGCAGTTCCGTTCACCGTTACAGAAACAGGCGAGATTGTGCTAGTTGAGATGAAGGACAGCAAGTCTGTAATCCAGATTAACAAGACCGACATGGGCGGCAAGGTGATCACGACTGATAACGCACAGTTCACACTGAGTGGCGACGTTAGCTTGAAGGATGTAATCTTTAAGAATGTTGTAACCAGTGAAGAAGGTGCAGAAGAAATCACATATGGCAACAAGACAGCCGAAGATGTGACTACCTTTAGTTATGAAGGTAATAAGGTTGAAATCACCGGTCTGAAGGACGGCGAGTATACACTGGAAGAAACCGCAGCACCGGGTGGCTATGCAGTTGTATCTACATTCACATTCGAAGTAGAAAATGGTATTGTGAAGACTGCGGATACCAGCGTAATCACAAGCGGTGCAGTAGAAGTATCCGAAGACGGTAAGACCATCACCGTAAAGGATGAGGATATCATTACCATTACGAAGAAGGTACTGGATACTGAGGATACAGTAAGCGATGTTCCTGAAAACGCAGGCGATGCAACATTTGAGCTGACAGGCGAAGATCTCGGCGGCGTGAAGATTGGTGAGACAACAGTAGAAGAAGGTCAGACAACAGTAGAGTTTACTGGCAATGAAACTGAAATCTCCGGTCTGAAGGATGGAACCTATACACTGAAGGAAACTGTGGCACCGGACGGCTATACAGTTGTAACGGAATTCACGTTCACAGTAGAAAACGGTAAGGTAACATCTGTAGATACCGAAACCAACGGTGCAGTAGAGACATCTGAAGATGGCAAGACCATCATTGTAAAGGATGATATTTCTACCATCAGCATCAACAAGACCGACATGGGCGGCAATGAAATCACCACGGGCGATGCAACCTTTGTTCTGAGTGTTGATACTGAGTCAAACGATGTTACATTGGAAGGTGTAATCGTTGGGACTCAGACAGGTGCGGAAGGCGAAACATCTATCGAATTCACAGGCAATGACACAACTATCACCGGACTGAAGGACGGTATTTACACGCTGGAAGAAACCGCAGCACCGGATGGCTATGCAGTTGTATCTACATTCACATTCGAAATAGAAAATGGTATTGTGAAGACTGCGGATACCAGCGTAATCACAAGCGGTGCAGTAGAAGTATCCGAAGACGGTAAGACCATCACCGTAAAGGATGAGGATATCATTACCATTACGAAGAAGGTACTGGATACTGAGGATACAGTAAGCGATGTTCCTGAAAACGCAGGCGATGCAACATTTGAGCTGACAGGCGAAGATCTCGGCGGCGTGAAGATTGGTGAGACAACAGTAGAAGAAGGTCAGACAACAGTAGAGTTTACTGGCAATGAAACTGAAATCTCCGGTCTGAAGGATGGAACCTATACACTGAAGGAAACTGTGGCACCGGACGGCTATACAGTTGTAACGGAATTCACGTTCACAGTAGAAAACGGTAAGGTAACATCTGTAGATACCGAAACCAACGGTGCAGTAGAGACATCTGAAGATGGCAAGACCATCATTGTAAAGGATGATATTTCTACCATCAGCATCAACAAGACCGACATGGGCGGCAATGAAATCACTACCGGCGAAGCAACCTTCGTTCTGAGCGGCAGCAATCTGGATAGTGTAACTATTGAAGGTGTAACACCTACAGAGCAGACCGCTGATACGATTGAATATACCGGCAACGGTGCAACCTTTATCGGTCTGAAGGATGGTACTTACACACTGGAAGAAACTGTAGCACCGGATGGCTATCTGGTTGTATCTGAATTCCAGTTTACGGTTGAAAACGGTGTTGTAACAAGCACTTCTATTGTAACCAATGGTGCGGTTGAATACACAAGCGACAGCATCAAGGTTCTGGATAAGGCAGAAAATGAGATACTCATCAGCAAGAAGGGTCTGGACAGTCAGGATACACTCGTTGAGATTCCTGCTGGAGCCGGCGATGCTTCCTTTACCCTGACAGGTAATCTGGATGGTGTGCAGATCGGCAGCTGGACAGGTACAGCAGATGATACATCTTATTCGTTCACAGGCAATAACACGGGTATCATCGGACTGAAGGACGGTGAAACCTATACACTGAAGGAAGAAGCTGCACCGGGTGGCTATGCAGTTGTCAGCGAATTCAGCTTTACCATGGAAGGCGGCAAGGTTACAAATGTAACGGCTGTCACCAGCGGTGATGTGGCGGTTGCAGATGATGGTACAACGCTGATCGTCAAGGATGATATGCATGTACTGAACATCAACAAGACCGACATGGGCGGTAATACCATTACCTCCGGCGATGCAACCTTTACACTGACCGGTGATCTTGCCGGTGCAAGAATCAACGGCGGCGACTTCCTGACAGAGGGTACAACTGAACAGACCTTCACAGGCAATGAAATCCTGATTGAAGCCCTGAGAGACGGTACCTATACACTGGAGGAAATCACAGCTCCGGATGGCTATGAAACCATCTCCGCATTCACATTCGAAATTGAAAACGGTCAGGTAAAGGCTGACAGCATTACGGCTGAATCTACCGGAGACATTGAGAAATATGTCACAGCAGAGGGCACAACGCTGACCGTAAAGAACGCAAGAAACTTCACAATCAGCAAGCAGGATATGGCAACCGGCGAGGAAATCGCAGGCGCAAAGATGGTTCTGACAGCTGAGGATACTACAGCCGATCTGAGTCAGGTAACACTGACCGGCGGCGAAAAGACGGATCTTCCGAACCAGCCCAATACCATTGTATGGCTTGCAGACGGCAGCACCACGCTGACCAATCTGCCGGATGGTACGTATACACTTCAGGAAACCATCGCTCCGGACGGTTACACAATCCCGGTTGTATCTGAATTCAAGTTCACAATTACAGACGGCAAGGTTACTGCATCGGATACCAATGAAAACTTCCAGGCAAGCGGCAGTGCGATCATCGTAAAGGACAGCATCTCCAATATTCAGATCAATAAGACGGATATGGGCGGTGAAATCATTACCACAGGCAATGCAACCTTTACCCTGAGCACAGACGGCGATGTTACACTGAATGGTGTGACCATCGGCGATACAAAGCTTGGCATGAATGCAGACGGTACAATCAGTGATACAGCCGTAACAAAGCATACCTTTACAGGCAACGATGTCACAATCACAGGTCTGAAGGATGGTACTTATACGCTGGAAGAAATTGTTGCTCCGGAAGGTTATGAAACCATCTCCAAGTTCACATTTACCGTTGAAAACGGTGCTGTAAAGACGGATAGCATCCAGTCTGAAACAGA
>JBJERF010000047.1:10408-25542 GCA_051882115.1 Ruminococcus sp.
GGCGGTTCCATCACAGGTGCTGAAGTCATCGGCGCATACCTGAAGGTAACAGCGGATGACGGTACGGTACTCGACTCCTGGACATCGGATGGTACCAATCATGTGATTACGGGTCTGAAGGAAGGCGTAACCTATACGCTGGCAGAAATTGCACCTCCGTCCGGATATTACTATGCAGCATCCATCCAGTTCACAGTATTGAGTGACAATGTTTACATTGTAAACCGTGACGGCAGTCTGAGTGCAACAACAGGCAATGCCATCGTGATGTATGATGAGCTGATTCCGGAAACGACAACCACCACCACGACAACGACAGAAGAATATACCGGCTCTGATACAACCGAGACCACTACTACGACAACTGTTGTGACATATGGTATCAATATCAGCAAGCAGGAGATTCTGAACGATGCTGTAACCGGCCGTGAGCTGGCAGGCGCAATGCTGGAACTGCGCCGTGAGGACGGCACCATCGTTGAACAGTGGGTATCTGACGGTACATCTCATTATGTTGAGGGTCTGAGCGAAAATATGGTTTACACATTGAATGAGCTTCAGGCACCGGATGATTATGCATTCTCTGAATCTATTGACTTTATGATTTCGGATGGCGTGGTTTATATCGTTACAGGCGGTCAGAGCATTCCGAATACCGATATGACAGTCATCATGTATGACCGTTATGCACCGGTAACAAGCTCCACGACTACCACCACCACAACAACCACTACTACGACGACTACAACCACTACAACGACCACAACAACTTCCGAAGAAACAACTACCACAACTACCACAACCACAACTACTACAACCACAGGAACGGATACAGCAACAACTACCACAGCAGCTACCACAACAACCGGCACAGGAACCTCTACCACGGCAAAGACAACGTCTACGACAAAGAAGACAACTACGACCACAAAGAGAAACGGCGGTACATCTAATGTATCTGCTTCTCCCAAGACAGAGGATCGTATGCTTTCTGTTGTGACGCTTGGCGGCGCATCACTGGTTCTGGCAATCGTAACCGGTATCACACGGAGAAGAAAGAAAAAGTAATGGATTCCCCCACAGAAACAACCTGTTTCTAAACGAAAAGAGGCTGTTGCAGAGTTTCAATCTGCAACAGCCTCTTCATTCTTTTCATTGACAAAACAAGTATATCGCCCCCTGGCAGGCAATGTCATCAACTTAAGAAAGTATAGAAGTTTTCGGTCAAGCCTTTCTCAAAAGGCTTGCAGGGTCCAGGGACAGCGTCCCTGGTCGCCGTCCGCAGACGGCGAAATGCCCTGCGCCATCCTTTTGGCGCGCGGAGAAAGGGGGAAATCCAAGCGACAGCTTGGATTGGGGGAAGCGGACAAGACCGCTTCCCCCTGTTTGAGCGATGGGGTAAACTTCCCTTGCAAACGTTCCGGTGGAACGTTTGCAGCGAAAAATCCTTAAGTTCACGACATTGCCCTGGCAGGGAGGCTTCGTATACTGTAAATAATGAAAAAGTGAAAGCGGGGGTCGTAGGGCAGTCCTACTGGCGACAGCTGGTTTTTTGCACAGACAATGAAAATAAGGTGAAATATGCATAAATCGTTTGACAAAATTGTATGTATTGTGGTACAATAATAGTGGGAACTCCTGCTGCACGTAAAAAAGCTGTTACTTTTTGTATCCGAATTGTAATAATTTCCTTGACAAAGGGCAGAAAATGCAGTATAATAGGAGTATCAAATGACGATCCACGAATCAAATAAGATGGAGGAATGAATCATGGGTATTTTTTCAAGAATTGGTGACGTTTTAAAAGCAAATATTAATGATATGATTGACCGTGCAGAGGATCCGGAGAAGATGGTGAAGCAGATCATTCTGGATTTGCAGAAGGATGTGCGTGCTTCTACCGAGGCACTGGGTAAGGCAATGGCCAGTCAGAGAGTGGCAGAACGTCAGTATGAGCAGGCTGTACGCAATTCTGCCAACTGGGAATCCAAGGCAAAGGCAGCACTGGCTGCCGGAAATGCCGATATGGCAAAGAAAGCTCTGTCTTATAAGGTAAAGGCAGATGCAGATGTGGAATCTACCAGTCAGATGCTGGAAACCATTACCACACAGACTGAGGCCATCCGTGATCAGGTGGATGCTCTGAAGGCAAAGCTGGATGAGGCAAAGAGCCGTCAGTCTATGCTGATTGCACGTTCTCAGATGGCAAAGACACAGAAGAATCTGGCAAAGTCTATGGGCGGTATGGATGCTTCTGCATCACTGGATAAGTTTAACCGCATGGAAGAAAAGATTGAGCGTCAGGAAGCTGAGGCGGCAGCCTTTGCAGAAATTTCAGGCGGCAGTGCAGATATGCAGAGCTTTGAACAGCTGGAAAATGATGCAAAGGTAGATGCTGAGCTTCAGCGTCTGATGGCTGAAATGGGCGCACAGTCCAGCACAGATGAATCCGCTTCGGAGGGAGGCGTTCTTTAATGGAACAACAGGCAATCAAAAAAAGAAACAGAGGGCTGAAAGGCATCTCTATTCTTCTGGGTGCCATTATTGCACTGGCCACTGTGGCTTGTGCAGTATGTCGGATGATGCAGAATCGTGCCTACGATGAAAAGTGGAGCGATTATGATGAGTGCGGATTGGTCTGAACCGGTTCGGTTCTGAATTCTGAAAAGCAAAAAAGCAGGCTGCCGCCTTTTAAAGAGGGGGACAGCCTGTTTTTTTTAAGAATCAAAGAGCCTTGACAAAAAAGTCAAAAAAATGGTATAATAAAAGAATCATAAGATTACAAACGCAACAAAATGAGGTGAGTGGTTATAATCCCGATTTTTTTGCCCAACACAGAAAGGAAATGCCATGTACGAAAAAGAACTTGTGTCTGCATCACCCCAGCTGAATGCGCTGGTACATCGATATGAGGAAACGGTCGCAAAGACAGCACAGATTGCCTGTCAGTCTGTGCCGAATTATCAGATTCCCGGGGAACTGTATGGGAAATATGATGTGAAACGCGGCCTTCGGGATGCGGATGGTAAAGGGGTCGTTGCCGGTCTGACCACCGTCAGTCAGGTAACCGCAAGCCGTGAGGAAAACGGTGTCCGTATTCCTGAGGAGGGGAAACTGCTTTATCGGGGGATTCAGATTCAGGATCTGGTCTCAGGCTTTATTGCACAGGATCGGTTCGGATTTGAAGAAATCGTTTATCTGCTGCTGACCGGCGATCTGCCGACCAAGGAGCAGCTGGCGGATTTTCATGAGCTGCTGGCAGGCTATCAGATTCTGCCCAGTAAATTCAAAAGCGGCGTCATTATGAAAATGCCCAGTGATAATATTATGAGTATGATGGAAAAGTGTGTGCTGTCCCTGCATGCAGTGGATCCCAATCCGGATGATACTTCTATTGAAAATGTCATGCGGCAGTGTCTGGAGCTGATTGCACGGTTTCCATCTATGGCGGTGTACAGCTATCAGGCGGCACAGTATTTCCGTCAGGGCGAAAGTATGGTTTATCATCGGCCCGATCCGGAAAAGACCATTGCTGAAAACTTCCTGATGATGCTGCGTCCGGATGGTCAGTATACCAGACTGGAGGCAAGGCTTCTGGATCTGGCACTGGTGCTTCATGCAGAGCATGGAGGCGGTAACAATTCTGCCTTTACGGTGCATGTGGTGACTTCATCCGGAACGGATACCTATTCTGCCATTGCAGCGGCATTGGGCTCTCTCAAGGGACCCAAGCATGGCGGTGCGAATCTCAAGGTTATGGAAATGTTCAATGACCTGAAACAGCATGTACCGGACTGGGAGGACGAGGATGCTCTGCGTGCCTATCTGAGCGGGCTTCTGGATAAGGAGGGCTTTGACCGGAGCGGTCTTATCTATGGCATGGGTCATGCCATTTATTCTATTTCCGATCCCCGTGCGGAGATTCTCAAGAAATTCGCAGAGGAATTGTCTGTGGAAAAGAACTGTCATGATGAATTCATGCTGTATACAAATGTAGAGCGTATTTCCAAGGAACTGATTGCGCAGAAACGTAAAATTTATAAGGGTGTCTGTGCCAACGTGGATTTCTACAGCGGCTTTGTTTACCGGATGCTGAATATTCCTACGGATTTGTTCACGCCGCTGTTTGCCATTGCACGAATTGCCGGATGGTCAGCGCACCGTATGGAGGAGCTGATCAATGCCACGAAGATTATCCGTCCGTCCTATTTGCCGGTGAGTCAGCCCCGTGCCTATACAAGGATGGATCAGCGTGGTGTCTGAGCGGCTGCGTGCATAAGCGCAGAAGCTGAATGGATTTTCAGCAAATATTGCTGATACACAGAAGCTGCCGCACCGTGGAATGTGCGGCAGCTTTTTTGAAAGATCGGGAAATAGATGGGGTGTTGCTATGCTTCGGGAAAGTGTGCGTCTGCTGCGCAGTGGGTGGAAGTCACTGCTTTTATTTGAACTGGGCTTTCAGCTGATGAGCCTGACGATGCTGGTGCCGCTGGTGGGTGCGCTGGTGGATGGTGCCATCCGTCTGACAGGTCTGCGGTATCTGACCAAAGCTAATCTGGAACTGCTGCTGCGCTCTTTCTGGACGCTGCCGCTGATTGTTGTATTGATTCTGATTGCAGCTTTTTATATGCTGGTGCAGTTTGCAGGGACAATTGTTTGTCTGGATGCCGCACACAGAGGCATCCGGCTGACCTTCGGCGGACTGCTTCATGAGATTTCATCCAGTGTACGGCGTTTCTTTGCGCCGGGTATTTTGTCCTTGCTGGGTTATCTGCTGCTGCTGATTCCTATGGTGACTACGCCGGCAGCAGGGGGCATTATATCTGCGCTGGGCATGCCGGATGTACTGGGCAGTCTGATTGGTAATCAGCGATTGCTGATACCGGTTTATGGAGGAATTGCCCTTGTGTGTCTGCTGGTCAGTATCCGGTGGATTCTGGCACTTCCTGTTTTTGTCTGCCGGAGATGCAGCTTTCGTGCCGCACGCCGTCAGAGCCGTCAGTGGATGCAGGGGAAATCCATCCGGGTATTCTTCGGCATGCTTCTGTGGAGCCTGTTGTATATTCTGATTCTGATGGCATTGCTGTGTTTGATTACGGGTGTGGGCATCGGTCTGATTTCATGGGCAGGAGGATCTGTTTTCTATGGAAAAATGCCTCTGCGTGTATTGCGGTACTGTCTGCTGGGTGTAATTTTTGTGTTTTCCGCCGGATCCGTTCCTTATTTTTCCGCAGGCATGATGGCCTGCTACGCTCGCCTTCGGGATGAGCGAATGGTTTTTCAGCAATGTTTGTATTCGGAAAGACGGCATACTCACCGGCAGAAAAGGGAACGTATTTTTGCCGGTATAGTAGCTTGTGTGCTTCTGACATTCAATATCACTTACTTGTACCGTTTTGCAACAGGGGATGCTTCTCTGCGCTTTGTGTTGACGGCAGAACCTATGGTGATTGCCCATCGGGGGGCATCGGCAGATGCGCCGGAGAACACCATCTATGCCTTTGCAGCAGCTATGGCAATCGGGGCGGATGGTATTGAGCTGGATATTCAGCAGACAGCGGATGGTGTACTTGTAGTGACGCATGATCTGAATCTGAAACGGATATCGGGCTGGAACCGGAAAATTTCAGAGGTCACGTATGAGGAGCTTCGGGATTTGGATGTAGGCAGTTGGTTTGACCCGATGTATCAGGCAGCACGGCTGATGACGCTGGAGGAAGTATTCCGGTTTACGGATGGTCATGTATTTCTGAATATTGAGCTGAAGAGTGATGCAAAGGGGGAACGCATGGAGGAGAAGGTAGCGGATTTGATTATACAGTATGGTTTGGAAAATCGATGCTGTGTTACTTCCTTTTCCTATGCCTCTCTGAAGAAGATCAAGGCATACTGTCCGGAAATCCGGACGGGTTTTATCATGAACTATGCTTATGGCAATTTTTATGATCTGGAGGCGGCAGATGCTTTCAGCATCCGGAGTATGTTTATCAATCAGCAGGTTGTCAGCTATGCGCATCAGAACGGCAAGGAGGTTTATGCATGGACGGTGAATACAGTGCCGGAAATGCAGCGGATGCTGAATCTCAGTGTAGATCATGTTATTACGGATAAGCCGGAGCTGTTGGCAGCGCAGATTGATCGGGACAGCACAGAGGACACGCTGTTGGATGCAGTACTGCGGTTGATTTCGTCATAAAAGGGTATAGAAGTTTTTTTGCGCCGCTTTTTTCTCAAAAAAAGCGGTCGAGGGGTCAAGGGGGCGAGAAGCCCCCTTGTTTGTCGCAGAAAACGGAAAAGCATCACAAGGGGGGGATCAGCGGCAAATCTTGCGGACGGTGCGAGCCTTGTTAAATTTAGCGTATATATAGGCTCTCCTTTTAAGGAGAGCTGGCTTGCCGAAGGCAAGACTGAGAGGTGAAAAGCGTTGCAAACGTTCCACCGGAACGTTTGCAAAATATAGCTTACTCCATCGCTGAAACAAGGGGAAGCGGTCTTGTCCGCTTCCCCTCGAAAAAGCTGTCGCTTTTTCTCACCCCTTTCCCCGCGCGCCAGAAGAATGGCGCAAGGGTGTTTCGCCGTCTGCGGACGGCGACCAGGGACGCTGTCCCTGGACCCTGCAAGCCTTTTGAGAAAGGCTTGACCGAAAACTTTTATTGATAAAAAAAGAGGCATTTTATGAAACTGTATGTATGTTTTTTTCGGGCAGGTACATCCGCACAACAGCATGAAACAGCCCACCGATTGCTTGCCTATGTATTAAAAAAAGAATATGGCATTACGGATTTTACACTGGAACGTACCAGACATGGCAAGCCATACCTTGCCTCCCATCCCCATATCCGCTTCAATCTGTCCCATTGTAAGGAAATGGCAGTATGCGGTGTGGGCAAAACAGCTTTGGGCGTAGACGGCGAATGCCTGCGTTCCGTGCGCAGCGGCGTTGTACGGCGTGCCTGTGCCCCCTCAGAGGCGCAGGCACTTGCTGCGGCACAACAGCCCGACTATATGTTTACACGGCTCTGGACGCTCAAGGAGAGCTTTGTAAAAGCCATCGGTGTGGGCATATCTTACCCCATGCACAAAGCCGTATTTTCACTGGCAGAAGATGAACTGTGTACCAATATTACAGGTGCCCGTTTCTGGCAGTATGTCATAGATCATCGGTATATCATCGCAGCCTGTGCCGCAGAGCCGGAGAATGCGTGTACATTGCAGATGCTCACAGAAAAATCGCTTCCGCACAATGAGAATTGATACATCGTAATATTTCAGCGCAAAAAAAAGATCCCTCTCCCGAAAATGGGAGAGGGATTTTTCAATCAATCAGACAATAGGCAGTGCCGTGTAATGGCCTACCAGATGCTGCAAGATTACGATTACGTCTGTTGTAGACAGAACACCGTCATAAGAGCAATCGCCGTTCGCAATTTGTTCTAAATTCAACTGAACAGAACCTGACAGATATTTCTGGAGCAGGACTGCATCGGCAACATTTACATAGCCGTCGCCGTTGATATCGCCATAAAGGGTTGCATAAGAGCTGTTTACAATGACATCCGTCAGTACAACGGTTGTCGTTGTTGCTTCCGTACTGCTTGTTTCAGCAGTTGTTTCAACTTCAGTAGTGGTTTCTGTTTCTGTGGTTGTTTCTTCAGAAACTTCTTCCGTAGCCATTGTGGTTTCGGTTGTTGTAGTAGTGGTTTCAACGGTTGTTTCTACAGCAGCCGTTGTTTCTGCGGTGGTTTCTACTGTTGTTTCTACTGTTGTTTCTGCTGTCGTTTCTGTTGTTGTTTCTTCAGAAGGGATGGTTTCTTCCGGAACAGTTGTTGTCGTTGTGGTTTCTTCCGTCTCAGCAGGTGTTGTTTCTTCTGCCGGTGTCAGATAGTTCATGGAGCAGTAGCCGGTAAAGCTGCCGTAGGTAACAGCTGCCCAGCTGCCGTTCGTTGCAGTTACTGTCACAGATGTACCATTGGGAATCTGTGTGACCACAGAATAACCGGTACCGGGGCCGCTTCTCATGTTCAGAGAAGAAGCGGTCACAGTGTATGTACCTGCGCCTTCCTCAGAAAATGAATCCGTAGCCGTAGTAGTCGTAGTGGTGACCGCAGCATTCCAATCCAGACCAGACAGATAAGCATATACGCTGTTGGCTCTGGAAACAAATGCAGCATTGGAACCATAGCTGTCATTCAAAGCAGCTTTATACATATCATCCAATGTGACAGAGGCATAAGAACCTGTATAGGAAGCGGCACGCTTTGCAATTCTTGAAGCAATACCGCAGCCGAAGTTATAGATATCGGCATACAGTACCAGTGCGCCGGCATCTGTAAGTCCCATGTTCTGTCCGGAGATAATGTAATTCTGCACATCCGCAGCAGCCGTTTCGTCCTGTGCCTGAATTCCGTATTCAGAACCCAGCAGCGCAGCGGCAGCGGCAGCTTCGGAAGATGAGAATGTACGATAGTTCCAGTTTGTTGCGCTCATAACCTCGTTGTACAGAGCAGAGCCCAGTGTTGCAGCAGCGAAAGTCGGATTCTTTTCGCATGTCTTGCGCATCAGGGCGAGTGCACGGTCAGCATGCCATTGCAGCTTTCCGACACTGACTGCGCCGCAGTCGTTGGGATTGATGGAATTGTAAGTACCTTCATGAGAAATGATACAGGTCACTGCTGTAGAGGTCATTTCCTCCAGTGTTACAGCATCAACGGAAGCAGGCGAAGCAATTGCTGACAAGATCAGTATGAGTGCGGTCACGCAGGATACCCCGACTGCCGAAAGCTTTTTCAACATATTACGTATACTCCTTTTTACTCAAACAAAATGATGATATGCGGAGCAGCGGTCAAGGCTGCATCGCTGTACGGCGTTTCAGAAGATGGCCGCCTGCAATGCGTCTGCATGAAAACAAATTATTTCATTGTAAAGTTTCAAAATATGGAGCATGCGAAAGCGTGGCCCGGAAGCAATACCGCTGCACATTGTCCTGTGATTCAGGGGTCTGCGCCGGCTTGCTTTGCAAGCTCGATTCAGCATTGCATGATGAAAATACACATCATGGCAGGCATTTGCAGCCTGTAGGCAGCGTGCCGTCTACAGCTGCACGTTATACCGTACAAGAATTATTATACCATGTTTGTAACCAAATTGCAAGACGTTTTCCTTGGATTTTGGTCGTCTTTATGCAACAGATACAGAGATTTTTTTACAGCATACGACAAATTTGGAGAAACATACAGATAAAGTGGCGTGAAAACGGATGAAAAATGTCTGATTATCGTATAAAAAAAGACGTTTTTTCAAAATGAAGGGGAATTATCATCAAAGGGATGCCGCACCCCTCATGGGTACAGCATCCCTTTCTTTCAAAAATATACATGTAAGGACATTTAATCAGAAACCGTGAATTTCTGATTTACCACTGCCACGTTGGAACTGTCTGCATTGCTGACAATGACTCTGTAATAATATGTACCCGAAGACAGTAGGTTAAATTTTACATCATCATCCAGCTGGCTGAGCTGATAAATCGTTGTATACGGAGATACTGTCTTTCCGGTTACCAGATTTCCGGCTGTATCATAAACACCTACCGTCAGACTGGTAATATTGGAAGTCGCAGACTTGACCGTACCGAAAACGGAAACGCCTTTTCCTCTGGTGATGTCAGGCACATGGGTGCCGCCGCTGATGCTGAACACACTTGTATTTCCATTGGATGTGCCGGAATCCGAAACAGTAAATCTCTGATTGGAGAGTACATAATCACGGCAGCTTGCATTAGAGGCGATGACCTTATAATCATACGTGCCGGCAGGCAGCAGGTTAAAGCTGATGAAATCATCCAACCGGTTCAGATTGTAGGATGTTGCATACGGTGATACGGTCTTTCCCGTCATAAGACTGCCGGTTGTATCATAAACACCTACGGTCAGACTGGTAATATTGGAAGATGCAGACCGGACAGTACCCTGAACAACGACCCCCTTGCCCTTGGAAATATTGGGCACACTGGTTCCGCCGGTCAGGCTGATGAAATCTGAAGATTGTGATGCACCGTCAGAAACCGTAAACTTCTGATTCACAAGGACTTCATTGGTGCGGCTTGCATTGGATACAATGACCTTGTAATTGTAAGTACCAGCACTCAGCGCACTGAAAGCTACATCATCATCCAGCCGATTCAGATTGTAGGCGGTTGTATAGGGAGCGACGGTCTTTCCGGTTACGAGACTGCCGGCTGTGTTATAGACACCTACGGTCAGGCTGGTGATATTGGAAGATGCAGAACGAACCGTACCCTGAACCACAACGCCCTTGCCCTTGGTGATATCGGGGACATTGGTGCCGCCGGTAATGCTGATGGTATCTGCTTCCTGTGATGCGCCGTCAGAAACGGTAAACCGCTGGCTGACAATCACCTCATTGGTACGGCTTGCATTGGATGCAATGATCTTGTAATCATAAGTACCGGCACTCAGTGCACTGAAAGCCACGTAATCATCCAGCCGATTCAGATTGTAGGATGTTGCATACGGAGCGACTGTTTTTCCGGTTACAAGACTGCCGGCTGTGTTATAGACACCCACAGTCAGACTGGTGATATTGGAAGATGCAGAACGAATGGTACCCTGAACGATAACGCCCTTGCCCTTGGAGATATTACCGGGCACCTGAGTGCCGCCGGTTACGCTGATCGCATCTGCTCCCTGTGATGCGCCGTCCGAAACCGTAAACTTCTGACTGACAAGGACTTCATTGGTGCGGCTTGCATTGGATGCAATGACTTTATAATAATAAGTACCTGCATTCAGCTGATCGAATGCGATGCAGTCATCCAGCCGGTTTACATTGTAGGCAATTGTATTGGGATAGACTGTTTTTCCCATGACCGGATTGCCGGATGTATCGTAAATGCCTACAGTCAGATCGGTGATATTGGAAGAAGCGGAACGGACAGTACCCTGAATTACCACGCCTTTGCCCTTGGCAATATCAGGCACACTTGTACCGCCGGTGATGCTGAGCGTATCGGTATTCTGTGATGAAGAATCCGAAACCGTGAAGTTATGGCTTACCACTACATAATTTGTATGGCTTGCATTGGAAGCAATGACCTTGTAATCATAATTACCCGCAGGCAGACGGTCAAACTGAACATCATTGTCCAGCCGGTTCAGGTCATAGGAAGCAGCATATGGCGAAACGGTTCTTCCGGTTACAAGACTGCCGGATGTATTGTAGATGCCCACCGTCAGACTGGTGATATTGGAGGAAGCCGAGTGTACGATGCCCTTGACCACAACGCCCTTTCCTCTGGAAATGTTGGAGATATTGGTGCCGCCGGTGATGCTGAGGGTATCTGTACTCTGGGAGCCGGAGCCAGTTACCGTAAACCGCTGGTTGACAACCACATAATCGTAGCAACTTGCATTGGAAGCAACGATCCGATAGTAATAGCTGCCGGCAGACAGCAGATTGAAGCTGACATCATTATCCAGACGACCCAGATTATAGGTATCTGTATACGGAGAAACCGTTTTTCCGGTGATGAAATTCCCTGCTTCATCGAATACGCCTACGGTCAGGCTGGTGATATTGGAATATCCGGAATGGATAATGCCTCGTACTGTTACGCACTGACCCTTTGAAATATTCGGAACGCTTGTCCCTCCGGTGATACTGAATGTATCTGCCGGTGTCTGTACAAGGGGAAGCATGCCGGAATCTGCTACAGAGACAGTGGAAACATCTGTTTCTGCTGCGGATGCAGTCTGTGCATCTGCGCAGAAAGCAGATACACCGTATAGAGCTGCGCATGTCAGAAAAACACTGACAAATGCTTTTATTTTACGTTTTTTCATAAAATTGCCACCTTTCTTCAAGAATAAATATTGCGTCTTCCATGCCGTTTGTCATACACCTTTCTACGTCCTTATTATAACATGCAGACCCAGGCATGTCAACGATTATTTAAAAAAGCACTTAAAAAATCGTCACTTTTTACAATTCATCTCATACAATTTCTATGCCATGGAAGCACGCAGATTCTGTTCTTTGCGGCACAGACAGAAACACCCTGCTGGAAAGAACCAGCAAATATCACGGTTAATTTTTGGAGTTTCAGAAATATTTGTTCAAAACGGCTATTGAAAAGAGTACGGAAATTCGGTATAATAAGTATGGGGCGGTATATTCGGCGCTCTGTGCCGCAGCCGGAGTCTGTATACGGAAAATGCAGCAGACTCTATGCACAAAAACGGCAAAAGGCTGTGTATGTGCCTGATTATTCCAAAAACGCCGGAGGATGGAGTTGAAAATGGCTGATAAAACCACATCAAAACGTGCTGAGCTGAAAGAGCAGTTCATCAATCGTCTGATGCTCGAGTGCAACGTTGCACCGAATGAAGCTTCTGATAAGCAGATTTATCAGACACTCTCTGCTATGATGGTGGAAAAACTGAAGCATAAGCGTCAGCACTTTACCAATCGTGTGCATTCAGAGGGTCGCAAGCAGGTATATTATCTTTCTATGGAATTTCTGATGGGACGTTCCCTGAAGACATCTCTGTACAACCTGGAACTGGCAGAGGACATTACTGCAATCCTGAAGGAATTTGATATCAATCTGGAGAAAATTTTTGAATGCGAACCGGATGCCGGTCTGGGCAACGGCGGTCTGGGCCGTCTGGCTGCCTGCTATCTGGATGCCATGGCAACACAGGAAATCCCTGCAAAGGGTCATTCGATTTGCTATGAGTACGGTATTTTCCAGCAGAAGCTGGAGGACGGCTGGCAGACAGAATTTCCGGATAACTGGCTGCCGGGCGGCAGCGTATGGCTGGATCCCAAGCCCGATGAGGCCATTGAGGTTCATTTTGAGGGTGATATTAAGGAATACTGGCAGGATAATTATCACTATCTTTCCCATGAGAATTATAACACCGTTATTGCCATGCCCTATGACCTGTATGTTTCCGGCTACGGCAGTGAAGGCGTTTCCACCCTGCGTCTGTGGCAAGCAAAGGCTCCCAGCTTTGATATGAAGTCCTTCAATGAGGGCAACTATGCAAGTGCACTGAGTCAGAATTCCATGGCAAACGCCATTTCCAAGGTTCTGTATCCCAATGACAATCATCTGGAGGGTAAGTCCCTTCGTCTGCGTCAGCAGTATTTCCTGTGTGCAGCAGCTGTGGGCGATATCGTCAATCACCACATGAGCGTATACGGCACACTGGATAATCTCCATGAAAAGGTTGCCATTCACATCAACGATACCCACCCCACACTGGCAATTCCGGAGCTGATGCGTGTTCTGCTGGATGACTGCGGCTACACATGGGAGCATGCATGGTATGTTGTGACCCATACATTCGCTTATACCAACCATACCGTTATGGCAGAGGCTCTGGAAAAGTGGGATGTCAATCTGGTAAAGCATGTCATTCCGAGAATTTTCCAGATTATCGTGGAAATCAACAACCGCTATTGTGCAGGTCTGATGCAGCGCAACGGCAACGACAGTGCAAAAACGACCCGTATGTCCATCATCAAGGACAATCAGATTCATATGGCAACGCTGTGCGTCATGGCTTCTCACAGCGTCAACGGCGTTTCCAAGCTGCATTCTGAGATTATCAAGGAGTCTGTATTCCATGAGGAATATCTGGATACACCGGATAAGTTCAAGAATGTAACCAACGGTATTGCATACAGAAGATGGCTGTATCAGTCCAATCCGGGTCTGACCAAGCTGCTGCGTGAGAAGATCGGAAACGATTTCCTGAAGGATGGCAGTGAGCTGAAAAAGCTGGAGGCATTTGCAGACGATGAGGCTACTCTGGCATCTCTGCGCAAGATCAAGAAGGAAAACAAGGAGCGTTTCGCAAAGTATGTCAAGCAGAAGAGCGGTGTCATTCTGAATACCAACAGCATTTTTGACGTACAGGTAAAGCGTCTGCACGAATATAAGCGTCAGCATCTGAATGTTATGAACATTCTGGCGCAGTATCAGTATCTGCTGGATCATCCCAATGCAGATTTTGAGCCGAAGACCTATATCTTCGCTGCAAAGGCTGCACCGGGCTACTATCTGGCAAAGCAGATCATCAAGATGATCTGGGCATTGTCTGAGGAAATCCGCAAGAATCCCAGAATTTCTGAGAAGCTGTCTGTATACTTCTTAGAGGATTACAAGGTAACACTGTCTGAGCTTCTGATGCCGGCAAGTGATATCTCTGAGCAGATTTCTCTGGCAGGTACAGAGGCATCCGGTACAGGCAACATGAAGCTGATGCTGAATGGTGCCATCACACTGGGTACGCTGGATGGTGCAAACATTGAAATCGGTGATGCAGCCGGTGCGGACAACATTCTGATTTTCGGTATGAAGACAGAGGAAGTCAATGCACTGAAGGCACGGGGCTACAATCCGGAGTCTTATTATAACAACAATCCCATCATCCGCAGCTGTATTGACCGTATGTATTCGGGCATCAACGGATGTAAGTTCAATGAGGTTGCAAATTCCCTCAAGACCTGTGATCCGTATATGGTTCTGGCGGACTTTGATTCCTATGCAGCTGTACAGAAGCACAGTTCTGAGCTGTATCGTGACCAGAAGAAGTGGACACAGATGTCCCTGCATAATATTGCCAATGCCGGCATTTTCTCTGCGGATCGTGCAGTCAACGAATACGCAAAGAACATCTGGGGTATCAAATAATCCATGTCAGCGTTTTGCTGAAAAGGGCTGTTGCATCTGCAACAGCCCTTTTTATTATAGAAGTTTTCGGTCAAGCCTTTCTCAAAAGGCTTGCAGGGTCCAGGGACAGCGTCCCTGGTCGCCGTCCGCAGACGGCGAAACACCCCATGCTGAATAAATGAATAGACTAAAAAATAGGAAAACAGCTGATTCCGCTGAGAAAAATGGTACTGTTTTCAGTTATGTACATTCAGAAAGCCTTGTTTGAGCAATGGAGAAAAGATAGCAGCGGAATCAGCGACAGAGCAAGAGCGGAGCGCAGCGACAAATCTTGCGGATGGTACGAGCCTTGTTTAATTCAGCGAGTAAAACAGACTCTCCTTTTCAGGAGAGCTGGCTTGCCGAAGGCAAGACTGAGAGGTGAAAAGCG
>JBJERF010000048.1:0-24871 GCA_051882115.1 Ruminococcus sp.
TGATAAGCCAGCACCTCCAAACATTTTAATTACAAACAAAAATGAGTGCATCACATTGTGAGCACCCTTCTCAGACCTCGCCCGTCTATACGCCTCTTATGCGCCGGACAAACGAAATACTATAGACCGTTTCGATGAATACCAAACGGTGAGAACTGTGATGCTCTACTTTGTTTACTCTGAATAGTATACCCCATCTGCCATCCAAAGTCAAGCACCTGCCCTCACCTTTTACATTTTATTCACAAATCCGCTTCCACAGCTTTTCCAGCCACTCCACACATTTCAGCCGGTAACGGAATTTTTCCGGCTGCTTCATCATTTCTTCCTCTTCATCTGTGAAATACGCCTCTAAAATCTCGTCTTCCTCTTCGGAGGCAGCCGGCACGCACAGCGGCGGATACATCACACACCACCAGTTCTGTCCGGCTGCTTCTCCGATACAAATCCGCACAGCATCATAAACCCCTGCCGGCATGGTAACATCCTCATAAACCCGTTCATCAAAAACCGTTTCAGCAAGCTCCGCTGTCACGGTATAATCATAGCCTCGCTCTGCAACGGTTCTCCGTGCGATTTCCTCCAGCTGAGGCAGACATCCGGCAGCAGCTGCCTTTGCATCGGCACAGGAGGACAAATTTTCAAAATATATGCTGCCTTCCTCCAGCACAGCGTCCCGTACCGCATATTTCAGCAGCTGATCTTCCGCAGAATCGGAATTCGCAAGAATATGCAGCCGCAGAACATCCTCTTCCAAGCCATGCCACGTCTGGGCAGACTGCCCGAACGCAGCAATGGTCAATGCCCCTGCCATTCCCATCAAACAAGCCAGTTCCATTTTTTTCATGTCTCTCACCTCGGTAAAAGTATGAACCGGAACCGGATACTCTATTCAAAAGCTTCAAAATGATTTACAGCAGCTCTGCAAGAACACCATTGGATACAAGAAAGCCCTCCGGTGTAAAACGGATACGCCCACTGTCTTGTTTCATAAGACCGCCCTTACAGAAACGGTCTGCAAGCTGCATCTGACGTTGACTCAGCCACGATACCGGAATGCCCTCTGTCAGACGCAGTCCCAGCATAATCCGTTCCTCCATAGTACAGGGCGCATCATCCTCCAGACAGGTGGGCTGATGTTCCTCCTCTATAAAGGCATCCAGATCGGATGGAACATAAAAACGGGTATCCATACAGGAATGGGCAGCCGGTCCGATGCCCAGATAGGGCTGACATTTCCAGTAACGGCAATTGTGGCGGCTTTCAAAGCCCATCTGTGCAAAATTGGAAATTTCATATTGCAGAAAGCCCTGTGCATTCAGAAACTGAACCATCTGCAAATACAAATCCGCAGCCGCATCTTCAGAGGACACTTGCAGCTGCATCTTCTGTTCCGCATAGGGAGTTCCTGCTTCAATTTTCAGCAGATAGGCAGATACATGGGTAATGGGCAGTGCAGTCAGTCTGCGCAGCGTTTCATCCAGACGCTCCGGTGTCTGTCCCTTGGTTCCAATCATCAGGTCACAGGAGAGATTCGTAAAGCCTGCTGCATACGCATCCTCTACGGTTTGCAGTGCCTGCTCCGCTGTATGAAGCCGCCCCAGTGTTTGCAGAATATCCGGATGCAGATCCTGCACCCCCACGGAAAGCCGGTTGACCCCTGCCTTTCGGTACTCCGTCAGATGCTCCTTTGTGACCGTTGCCGGATTGACCTCCATGGTAATCTCCGGCTTCTGCAAAGAAAAAGCAGACGCCGCACAGCACAGGATTTCCTGTATGCTGTCCGGCGTCAGCAAAGACGGCGTTCCGCCCCCGAAATACAGCGTATCCACAGGACTGCCGTTCCCGTAATATTTCAGGTTCCGGCAGACTGCCTGCACATAACGTTCCCGCTCATACAGACGATTTTCACAGGAATAAAAATCACAGTAGGGACATTTGTGCAGACAGAACGGAACATGAATGTAAATCCCCAGTGTGTCAGCTGCGGACATCATTTCGGATGACCCGGACAAGGGGCATGAAAAAGGCATCGAAAATTTTTGTCAGGATATACGCACCCAGAACGCAGCTGCCCATCTGCACATAGGCTACCAGCGTGTTATTCTGCCCCAGATAGAAGAAAATCACGCCTGCCAGTGCAATCACATAAATCACCGCACTGACAATAGTAGATACCTGACCATTGCAGCAGTGTTTGCCGCATGCCTTGCAGGCACGGCCCCGGGAATTCAGTCCCCCTGCAAATGCTTTGGTAATGGGATTAAAGGTCTTTTCCCCACAGTGGGGACAGGTATAGATTGAACGCTTACTCATAATAATACTCCTTCTTATTCGCTGTCCAGCTTTAATACACTCATAAAGGCTTCCTGCGGAACCTCTACTGTACCCAGCTGACGCATACGCTTCTTGCCTTCCTTCTGCTTCTCCAGCAGCTTCTTCTTACGTGTAATATCACCACCGTAGCATTTTGCAAGCACATCCTTGCGCATAGCCTTGATGGTTTCACGGGCAATCACCTTGCCCCCGATAGCTGCCTGAACCGGCACTTCAAAAAGCTGTCTCGGAATATTTTCCTTCAGCTTTTCCACCATTTTTCTTGCACGCTCATAGGCTTTATCTGCATGGATAATAAAGGACAGGGCATCCACCACATCACCGTTCAGAAGAATATCCAGCTTCACCAGCTTAGAGGGTGCATATTCACTCAGTTCATAATCAAAAGAAGCATAGCCTTTGGTACGGGATTTGAGCACATCAAAAAAGTCATAGACAATCTCATTCAGGGGCAGGTCATATTTCAGGCTGACACGGGTATCGTCGATATACTGCATATCATGAAATACGCCCCGGCGGTTCTGACACAAGTCCATGACATTGCCCACAAAATCGGAAGGGGTCAGAATTTCCGCCTTCACCATGGGTTCTTCTGCAAGGCGAATCAGCGCAGGATCCGGATAATTGGTAGGATTGTCAATATAGATCACTTCACCGCTGTTCATAGTGACACGGTAGATAACCGAAGGGGCGGTGGTAATCAGATCCAGATTGTATTCACGCTCCAGACGCTCCTGAATGATTTCCATATGCAGCAGACCTAAGAAACCGCATCGGAAACCAAAACCCAATGCAATGGAGGTTTCCGGCTCAAAGGTCAGGGAAGCATCATTGAGCTGGAGCTTTTCCAGTGCATCCCGCAGATCACCGTATTTTGCACCGTCTGCCGGATAGATACCAGAGAATACCATGGGGTTGACCTGACGATAACCCGGCAGAGGTTCTGCGCAGGGGTTATTGTCCAGTGTAACCGTATCACCCACCTGTGTATCCCCTATACTCTTAATGGATGCGGTCAGATAGCCTACCTCACCTGCACGGAGTACGCCGGTATTCACCAGCTGGTTGGTATCCATATAACCAGCTTCCACAATGGTAAAGGTGGCACCGGTTGCCATCAGACGAATGGTATCGCCGGTACGCACCGTACCATCCTTGACACGGATATAAATGACAACCCCTTTATAGGCATCATAATAGCTGTCAAAAATCAGAGCCTGCAAGGGGGCATCCGGATCGCCCTTGGGTGCAGGTATATCGGTTACAATACGCTCCAGCACTTCTTCGATGTTCAGACCTGCCTTTGCGGAAATTTTCGGTGCATCCATGGCAGGAATACCGATGACATTTTCAATTTCATGGCAGACACGCTCCGGATCGGCTGCCGGCAGGTCGATTTTATTGACAACCGGCACCACCTCCAGATCATGCTCAATGGCGAGATAGGTATTGGCAAGGGTCTGGGCTTCAATGCCCTGAGAGGCATCCACCACAAGAATGGCACCCTCACAGGCTGCAAGGCTGCGGGATACCTCATAGTTAAAGTCCACATGTCCCGGTGTATCAATCAGGTTGAACACATAGGTATTGCCGTCCTTTGCCTTATAGTTCAGATGCACAGCACGGGCTTTGATGGTAATACCACGTTCACGCTCGATATCCATGTTATCGAGAATCTGATCTTCCATATCACGGGCAGCAACAGTAAAGGTCTTTTCCAGAATCCGGTCTGCCAGTGTGGATTTCCCGTGATCAATATGGGCAATAATACAAAAATTGCGAATGTTGTCCATCATATATCTATTCCTCCGAGATTTCGTTTTCATCATCAATTCTTTTTATTATACCACGGTTTTTTCTGATTGTAAAGTAAAAAAATTCGGCATCGACGCAAATACCGATGCCGGGAAATATCACTTATAACGAATGATTGTCATTTTGCTCACTTGCACTTCCTGCATTGCTGACAGAACTAAAAGAAGCAGAAGAAGTAGACGCTGAAACATTCTGAACAGGCTGATTCAAGTCGGGCTTTTTTCGAAACAGAAGTCTGCCGATCAGAACCATCATGCTAACAAATCCAGCCAAAGCTGATGCAATCCAAATCATAGAAATGTACCCCAAATACATAAGTCCATTGATGTTCAATACAGATTTCCTGTCTGGATCAACAATAATGCCAAATATTGCAATTGCAAAGAAAATCACAATAAAAACAACATTTAAACTATAAGCAAAATGTGCAAAAATCACCTTACACAAACAAGCAAGCAAAGAAATCAGGCAAGCAATACCTGCTGCCCCCGCAAGATAGAATATCGGATAGACGCTCGTAAAAAACGCTGCAATTACAAACAGCACACCGCATATTGCACAAAAAAGTGCTATTTTCAGATATGTACTGATTTTCATGTAACTCCTCCTTTTAATTTAACAGCCATGTTTCTTGAATTAAATTATACATCGTATAAAAGAAGCTATAGTGTACAAATTGCATCTGATTCGTAAAATATTTTCATATAAAAGGCATGCAATTTCAACTCATAATGAATGTATCACTTAAATTATAATATATGAATCATAAGTGCATGACTAAAAAAATGCTCTATTTTTATTACACGCTGGCAAGCTGTTTAAACCATGGCTGCTCCGCAGCCATTCGAGGCTCTGCCTCGAGCTCCGCAAGCATTTTCTGAAGAAATTGCTTGACCAAAAAGACTTTATCATCCAGTTGACAAGACTGCCCCCTCCATGATACAATACCTTTATATTATGAGATAAAGGATTGATTCACTATGGCAAAACAACACTGGAAAGGCAGTGTACTTCTGGCTCCTGTACCGGCTGCACTCGTTTCCTGCGGCACCATCGATCAGCCCCATGTCCTGACGATTGCCTGGACGGGCGTGCTCTGCACACATCCGCCCATGACATATATATCCGTACGCCCCACCCGTCACTCCTACCCCATTCTCATGGAGCACAGAGAATTCGTTATCAACCTCACCACCTCTGCCATGTGCAGGGAAACCGATTTCTGCGGCGTGCGCAGCGGCAAGGATACCGACAAGTTCACCCTCTGCGGCTTTACTCCCGAACCGGCACAGACCCTCTCTGCTCCCATGATTGCAGAATGTCCCATCAACCTTGAATGCAAAGTCACCGAAACAAAGGAACTGGGCAGCCACACCATGTTCCTTGCGGAAATCACCGGTGTCAATGCAGATGAACGCTACATCGACAGCAAGGGAAAACTCAATCTCCAGCAGTGCGGTCTTATGGCATACGCCCATGGAGAATACTTCGCACTGGGACGCAAGCTGGGCGATTTCGGATGGTCTGTCCGGAAAAAGAAAAAGAAAAAATTGCCGCCCAAAACCTGATTTATGGATATTCGATAAAAGAAACGAAAAAAGTGTTGCAATTTATGTGGAAATATGGTACAATGGTCGGAGTAAGGGTGGAGATTTCCATTGACTTTCCACAGGAAAAGGAGTTTATACATGAATACACAGGAAATTTTACAGAAAATCCGTGACGGTCTGTCCGGCGAATACGGCGTGGATATGGCGTATCTGGAGGGACAGGTCACAAAATACAAGAATCACGAAAATGCTGCTGAAATTGAAAGCGGTATCGCTGAAATGGCTTACGAAATCCTGCCGGAGGATAAAAAGGAACAGGTCGCAAAAATGATGTATCTGGACGGCAAGCGTCTGGATGCTGTGATGAATGATGCCATTGGGCTGATCCGTGAGAAAAAACAGCAGGAGGCATTTAAGCTGACAGAAGCTCTGTATACAAAAATTCGTATTTCATACCGTGAAACAGAAGAAAAAATGTACCTGAGCCTGCGCAATCCGCTGGAACATCAGCTGTACTTATATTTCTACCAGCCGTCCAAGCGTCTGGAGCGTCCGCCCTTTGATTTATCCCGTATGGTTATGCTCCACGGCTATAATCTTCTGGAAGCCGATCGTCCCGAGGAGGCAATCGCCGTTCTGGAGGATGCAATCCGTTTCAATCCCATGAATACCGATGCTTACTTTGAAATGGCAGAATGCTATAAGTATCTCAAACAGAACGATAATCTGCTGGGCTGCACAAAGGAAACCCTGAGCATTGCAACCTCTCCGGAGGAAATTTCCCGCTGCTACTGCAATCTGGGCTTCTACTGCGTGGAGATTGAGGATTATGACAGCGCAGTCTGCTTCTACTATGAAGCTATGATTTATGCAGAAAATCCGGTGGTAACAGCTGAGCTGCATCATATCCACAAGGTCACGGGCAAAAAGCTTTCTCCTCCTACGAGAAAACTGGTCAATGCTGCATTTGAAAAATACGGCATCAAACCGGGACCCAATGAAGAAGTCGTTGCTGTTGTTGCTGCACTGGCAAAGGACTCCATTGAAGGTAATGACAAAGAACGTGCAAAAATTTATTTCCGCATTCTCTACAGCCTGACCAACGATCCCGATGTGAAAAAGACACTGGATCAGCTGTATGCAGTCAAGTAATTGTGCATAAATTTCACATATAAAATGGGCTGCTGCACCAATGCAAAGGTGCAGCAGCCCTGTTTTTGTAATATCATTCAATCAGAATTTATTTGTACGAAAAAGTAATTCAATAACATCGGTCATCAGGCGATCCATGGTCGACCTTACAAATTGCACCTTTATAATTGACATTAAATTCTGATTGACCATTTTGCTTATTATATCACTGGAAATTCAAAAAGTCCATGTCAAAAAAAATGCAAAGCAGGGCAACAGTATTTACTTTTTCGTTGAAAATGTTCCACCGGAACATTTTCAAGGGATACATATTTCATCATTGGAACAAGGGGAAGCGGTCTTGTTCGCTTCCCCTCGAAAAAGCTGTCGCTTTTTCTCACCCCATTCCCCGTGCGCCAGAAGGATGGCGCAGGGGATTTCGCCGTCTGCGGACGGCGACCAGGGACGCTGTCCCTGGACCCTGCAAGCCTTTTGAGAAAGGCTTGACCGAAAACTTTTATAATTTGTCCCCTCCTCCCCAGTGGGAGGGAGTTAATGCCTATCCATTTTCAGTGACAAACAAGGAGGTGGGGTAGACGATCCAGCGGTACGCTGGATCGAAAAAAATTCTTACTTATGAAAAGTAAATGCTGTTGCCCTGAAATACAAAGTCACTCTTGACATATTCAATCAAAAGTGACTTTGCAATCCAGTTTTTTCTTATGATTTACTTGTTTACCGGAGCATCCGAAGCATCGGTTCCGTCAGCCACTGCCTTGATACCGCTTACCAGACCGGCAATGCCCTGAATTTCACTGGGAATAATAATCTTGGTTGCCTTGCCGTCAGCTGCCTTGCCGAATGCTTCCAATGCTTTCAGCTGCAATACAGCATCATCCGGTTCGGAATTTTTCAGCATAACCAGACTTTGTGCATAGGCTTTCTGCACCATTTCAATGGCATCTGCTTCACCGGCAGCTTCACGGATCTTCTGCTCACGAACGGCATCGGCACGAAGAATCATTGCCTGCTTTTCTGCTTCTGCACGAAGAATTTCTGTCTGCTTGTCACTTTCTGCACGGAGAATTCTTGCTGCCTTTTCACCCTCTGCAACGGTAATCTGGTACTGTTTCTCGCCCTCTGCACGGAGAATCTTTTCACGCTTCTCACGCTCTGCCTTCATCTGCTTCTCCATGGCATCCTGAATCTCACGAGGCGGCAGAATATTCTTCAGCTCTACTCGGATAACCTTGATACCCCAGCGATCGGTTGCCATATCCAGTGTTTCTGTAATCTTTGTATTGATCAGATCACGGGAGGTCAGCGTTGCATCCAGCTCCAGTTCACCAATGATATTTCGCAGTGTAGTCGCCGTCAGGTTTTCAATGGCAGCAACCGGACGCTCTACACCATAAGTATACTGCACCGCATTGGTAATCTGAAAAAAGACAACCGTATCAATCTGCATGGTAACGTTATCCTTTGTAATCACCGCCTGGGGCTTGAAGTCTACCACCTGCTCCTTAATGGACACCCGTCTGGAAACACGGTCAATAAACGGCACCAGAAAATGAATACCGGTTTCCCATGCACGATAAAAGGCACCCAGTCTTTCTACCACATAAATATTGGACTGAGGAACAATCCGAATCCGTGTAATCAGAATCAGCACCACCAGCACAATGACACCCAATAATACATACAAAGCAGCCATACAAAATCCTCCTTAGTGATTTTCCACTTGTTCTTTTGGCAAGACCGGTGTTACAAGCAGTCTTGCTCCATCCATATCATCCACCCGAACCGTGGTTCCGACCGGAACGATTGACCCATCCGCAGATACCGCCATCCACTCTGTATCATTCAGACGGGCACGGCCGGTTCCGGTACGGGGATTGATTTCCTGTACCACCACCGCAAGCTTCCCCACATCCATTTTTGCATTGGTATCCTTTACAGGAAAACTGAGCACCTTACGCAGAATGGGACGGGTAAAAATCAACAGCAGCACGGAAAGCACCGTAAACACAATCAGCTGCAACAGTGCAGAACCATTCAGGGCTGCTGTCAGCAATGCACCCAGCGCACCCGCAGCAAACCAAATGGATACAAGCTGTTGCGTAGCGAACTCGGCAACGATTGCAACAATCAGCATCACGCTCCAAAAAATCAAAGCAGCCATCAAATTCAATCATTCCTTTCAAATCCATTGCATTCAAGCTGTATTTATATTGTAGCATATCTTTGAGATTTTGTAAATAGGGTCCTTCAGGAAAACGAAAATTTCTATTCCCCCTCCTGCGTCAGCATTTCATAGGCACACCGGAGCTGTGTATCTCCTTCCAAGTCCGGCTCTTCAAAATTGATTGCATAATCATCCGGCAGCGTTTCCTCATAATCCGGTGTAATCCCCACCCCATGGTAGCATTCGCCCCGCACCGTCTGATAGGTTGCCACAGTCAATGTGACTGCACCGCCGCTGACGGTGCGTGTATCCTGCATCACACCCTTTCCAAAGGTAGTGGTGCCCACAAGAAATGCTTTTTCAAAATCATGCAGGGATGCGGAAAACAGTTCTGCTGCACTGGCTGTATTTCCATTGACCAGTACTGCCATGGGAAGCTCCAGCTCCTCTGCATCAGATGACACAATGGTCTGAACCGTACCATTTCCATAATTGGCAATGGCAATGATTCCCTCCGGCAAAAGGGGATCCAGTGACTTTTCCAAGGATGTAAGCAAACCGCCGCCATTGTTTCGCACATCAAATATCAGCGACTCCGCCCCTGCATCCAGAAGTGTCTCCAATGCTTCCATGAACTGTTCATCGGTATTCTCACGAAATGCCGATATGCGGATATACCCTACATTGCCCTCCAGCATTTGTCCGGATGCAGTGACTGTTACAATTTCACTGCGCACAACAGTGCAGTCTATCTGCTCCTCACCACGCTGAATGGTCAGCACAACCTCGGTACCGACCTCGCCCTTCACCGCAGCCACAGCACCTTCAAAGCCCAGCTCTGAAACGGCTTTTCCGTCTACCGCAACAATTACATCGTCCACCTGCACACCGTACTGCTCAGCCGGTGAATCCGGATTTACTTCTACTACCAGCATGCCCTCATCTTCCGCTGACTGCACCGTTACCCCAATACCTACAGAGGTTCCCGACTCCATGACCTGCCAGTCGTTGTATTCCTCCTCCGTCAGAAAAGAAGAATACGGATCATTCAGTCCTGCAACATAGCCTTTCAGTGCACCGTCCATGGCTGCATCCGTATCTACAGCCTGATAAAAATTCTGATCTACATAATCCTCCAGCTCTGTGAGCCTTTCATTTTTCGCAAGTTCCTGTTCCAGATTTCTGTTTTTCTGATACAAAAGCAGACTCAGCAGACCCAGTATCAGAGCTGCCGCTGCCAAAAGATAGGATACCACACTTTTTTTCTGCTGTTCTTCCATAAACAACGCACCTTTCTTTAAAAAAGGGCAGAGGAACCATCACCCCTGCCCTTTTTCTTATTCTATACGCATTTCCCCAAAAGTATGTATGCTCTGTCATTAATAAAGATACTGTTCCGGATCCACGCGTGTACCATTGATACGCACCTCAAAATGCAGATGATCTCCTGTTGAAAATCCTGTACTGCCTACGTAACCCAGCAGCTGACCCTGAGAAACAGACTGACCATAGGAAACAACCGCTGATGTCAGATGGGCATACACCGTTGAATAACCGTCGTCATGCTGTACAATCACATAATTTCCGTATCCGCCGCCGCAGCCGCAGCTGGAAGACTTGGCATAATTGTGGGAACAGCTGTTGTTCACATAAATGACAGTACCGCTTCGGGATGCCACAACAGATGCACCGCCGATTCCGGCACTGGAGATATCAATGCCGCTGTGATGGGTACCCCATCTGGGTCCGAATCCACTGGTCAGTACATAGAAACCGGGACACGGCCATGCAAACCGTGTGCTTTCATAAACCGGCGCAGCCGTTGTTGTAGTCGTTACAGTTGTCTGTACCGGTGCTTGTGTCTGTACCGGAGCCTGTGTCTGTACCGGTGCTTGTGTCTGTACCGGTGCTTGTGTATTCTGATTGCCGCCGGATGGTGCTTTTGTCGTTACAGTTGTAGTTGGCTTCTGAACCTGCTGTGCCCTTGTTGTCGTTGTAGTTGCAGCAGCAGCGGCGGCGGCAGCGGCAGCAGCGGCTGCCTCCTCTTGTTTTCTGCGTTCTTCCTCCTGTGCTGCAAGAATGGCAGCCTGAATTCGTGCGTCCTCTGCATCCAGCTCAAGATTAGCAGCCTCCAGATCTGCAATATCCGCATTCAGCAGCTTCTGCTTTTGTTCCAGCTGCTCCGAATGCTCGACAGACTGCTCATAGTCCTCCTGCAATTGCAGAATAGAATCTCCAAGCTCTTTTTTCGCCTGTGTCTGTTCTTCCAGCTGTACATCCAGCTCTGCCTTTTCCTGTTCCAGCTGCTCCTTCTTTTCATTGCAGGCAATGAGCTGATCCTGCAAGTTGTTCACCATGTCATTGTCATGCTTTGCAACACGGGAAATCATATCGTATTTGGACAGAAAATCAAAGAAATCCGTAGCACCTACCAGTGCAGATGCCAGACTGTTATTTCCGCTGATATACATCGCACGGATTCGTGTTTTGAACTCCTCAAGACCCACTGAAATATCCGATTCCATATCTACAATTTCAATCTCCGTTGCAGAGATATCCTGCTGCTTATAGAAGATACTCTCCTCCAGACGGGACAGCTGTTCATCCACAATTGCAATATTCTTCTGCTGAAGATCCAGCTTTTCATTCAGGGTCTTCTGGTATTCCGCAGCAGATGCCTGATCTGCACCCAGCTCTTCCAGCTTTTTCTGCATTTCTGCAATCTCTGCGTTATTTGCGTCCTTTTGTGCCTGAAGCTCGGCGGATGCCATTGCCCACACCGGTACTTCCTGCCACATTGCCTTACAATACACGCTTCCCGCCAGTATGGTCATGCTCAGCATGGCACTGACAAAACGCAATACACCTTTTTTCTGCATATCGTTCCGCTTTCTGCGGATGCCTCCTTTCAGACATTCAAATGCTTACGTGTTGAAAATACAGTTCCCAATGCTCCGAATAATGTACCTGCCCCCAAATAAGAAGCAATAACGGGAACTGCAACATCCTCAAACTGCACAATACTGGTCATTCCGAAAATTGCCGTCACATTGGTTTCTCCAGCCAGAAGCCCGATCATCCCATCATAACCGAACCATGTAATGACCAGTGCGCCGCAGCCTGCCAGAAAGCCTGTAATCATACCCTCTACAAAAAACGGAATCCGAATAAACGAGTTGGTTGCACCCACATATTTCATAATCTGAATTTCGGCACGCCGTGCAAACACACTGGCTTTGGTTGTGTTCGCAATAATCACAATGGAGATAATGATCAGTGCACAGATAATCACACTGCAAATGATCGTAATAATCTGCCGGAGCTCTGTCAGAATATTGACAAAGTCCATGGGCGCACGTACAGATTCAACGTGCGCCAGTGTGTGAATCTGCGCAAGTGTATCATCGATTCGCTCAATATCCGCAATACGGATGCGATATGCATCAATCAGCGGATTGTCATCCCCCAGCGAATCAAACAGCATTTCATAATTTGACATACTGCTCTTCAGGTCTTCAAAGGACTCCTCCTTTGAATAGAATGTTACCTCAGCCACATTATCCATACGGCACAGCTGTCCGTACAGATCACTGATTTCCATATCGGTCGTATCTTCCTGAAGATAGATAATGACCTCATTTTTATCTTCTACACCGCCGATCATCGAGGAAATGTTGATAAAGAACAGGACGGAAAGCCCCACCAGAAGCAAAGAAATCAGCAGCACACAAAAGGATGCAAATGCCATCATTCGATTCTTCCAGATATTCTCAACACCCTGACCCAGCAGATATCTGACACCACTAGCTCTCATTAATCAAATTGCCTCCAACGATCTCATCAAAAACAACACGTCCATGATTGATATTGATAATACGGCCGCCGAACTGACGCACCAGACTGTGCTCATGGGTAACCATCAGAATCGTCGTACCGATTTCATTGATGCTTTGCAGCAGCTCGACAATTTCATAAGACATTTCCGGATCGATATTTCCGGTAGGCTCATCTGCAATGATCAGCTGCGGGTCATTTACCAGCGCACGGGCAATGGCCACACGCTGCATCTCACCGCCGGAAAGCTCATTGGGATAATTCTTTGCCTTATCCGAAAGCCCCACCAGATTGATTACATAAGAAACCCGCTTTTTTATGTACTTGACCGGTGCATCAATTACACGCAGTACAAAGGCTACATTTTCATATACGGTCATGGACGGAATCAGGCGGAAATCCTGAAACACAAACCCGATGGTTCTGCGCAGTGCCGGAATCCGGCGGCGGCGCAGCTTGTTCAGGTTATAACCGTTTACAAAAATAGAGCCGCTGCTGGGACTGATTTCCTTCAGAATCAGCTTAATCATGGTGCTTTTGCCTGCGCCGGAAGGCCCTACCACAAAGGCAAAGTCACCGTCATTGATTTTTAAATTGACATGATGCAGTGCGTCCACTCCGCCGGAGTAAACAACAGAGACATCTCTCATTTCTATCATGGTTTCCCACAATTCCTTTCACAGAAAAATTTTCTGCCGAAAAATTTTAGAATTTTGCCGGATTCGCAGACAGATACCGCTTCACCATCAGGGCAATCTTAAAGATGATTGCATGGTCAAACTCTCTCAGATCCAGACCGGTCAGCTTCTTAATCTTCTCCAGACGATACACCAGTGTATTCCGGTGTACAAACAGTTTACGAGAGGTTTCGGATACGTTCAGATTGTTTTCAAAGAACTTCTGAATGGTAAACAATGTTTCATGATCCAGAGATTCAATACTGCCTCTCTTAAACACCTCCTTCAAAAATGTCTCACACAGTGTTGTCGGCAGGTTATAGATCAGACGTGCAATGCCCAGATTGTCGTAGCTGACAATGGACTTGTCCGTATCAAACACCTTGCCCACTTCAATGGCCATCTGTGCTTCCTTAAAGGAGCGGGACAGCTCCTTGACGCTTCCCACAATCGTACCGATACCCACGTTCACACGGGTATAGAATTCACTGCTCAGGGTATCTGCGATAGAGCGTGCCAGCTTTTCCAGATCCCTTGTATCCACAGCACCCTTGATCTCCTTGACCAGAACAATATCTGACTCTGAAATGGTAAAGACAAAATCCTTATTCTTATCCGGAAACAGATTCTGAATCACATCATAAGCAGAAACATCGTTGGCAGATACAATCCGGATCAGCAGAACCACACGGCTGACCTCTGCACTGAAATGCAGCTCACGTGCCTTGATGACAATGTCGCCCGGCAGTACATTGTCTAAAACTACATTTTTGATAAAGTTGTTCCGATCATATTTTTCGTCATAATACTGCTTGATGTTGTACAGAGAGATTGCCAGAATATTGGCATATTTTGCAGCGATGTCATCTGTACCCTCTACAAAAACCGCATACTCCGGCTTTGTATGGGAACCAAAGGGCTTATAGGTATAGCCGTCACGGATAAAAATATCGTGCACATCGCTCAGGTCAAGAGAAACAAACTCATTGGTCGTGCCAATTTTTGTCAAGTCGCTACATGCAATAATGGTTGCTGCGTCATCTACTACGCCCACAGTGGCATCAATCGTATCTCGCATCTGGTGAACGAGTCCCTGGAATAATCTGTTTGACATGAATAACATCCTTTCGTTTTTTATTGAAGTGTCGTATTGCACATGCAGATGCCCACTCTGCCCTGCATGCATAAAAGCTGCGGCTCAACATATTACAAATTGTAACACATGTTCCGATACAATGTATGGATTTTTTGTTAAATTTCAAGCGCATATGCCGCAAAATCCAGCTTTTACCGGATATTTCCACATCCGCCCATGAGCCGCTTCCGCTTGGTTTGTATCCAAATTGTAATTATTTAGCAGACTTACATTTTCTCCGGACAGTCAATTTTCAGAATCCGAAGCGTATTGCAGAGGGTCTGACGTGCTGCATCACACAGCAGCAGCCGTGCCTGCTGAAGCTCCGGTGTTTCTGCACGCTTTACGCTGCATGCGTCATAAAATTTATGAAAGAGGGTTGCCAGCTCCGTGGCATACTTTGTGATTTTGGACGGGTCATACACCTTGGCTGCACTGTCAATTTCCACCGGCAGTGCTGCAATATGACGAATCAGCTCCACCTCCTGAGGCTTGTCCAGCAGATCCAGCCAAGCAGGAGCTGCACCGTCCGCCGTTACGCCTTCTTCCTTCAGATTCCGCAGAATGCTGCAAATCCGTGCATGGGCGTACTGAACGTAATACACCGGATTCTGAGACGATTTTTCCACAGCCAGATCCAGATCAAACTCAAAGTGAGAATTTGCTTCCCGAGTGTTGAAGAAAAATCTTGCTGCATCAATGGGAATTTCATCCAAGAGCGTAACCAGTGTAATCGCCTTGCCGCTGCGCTTGGAAAGCTTTACCACCTCGCCGTCACGCATGAGCATAACCATCTGCATCAGAACCACATCCAGACGGTCTGCATCCACGCCCAGTGCGGTCAGCGCAGCTTTCAGACGGGGCACATAGCCATGATGGTCTGCACCCAGAATATCAATCGCCTTATCATAACCCCGTGTCACCAGCTTGTCGTAATGATACGCAATATCCGGTACAATATAAGTCGGAATGCCGTTTGCACGCACCAGAACAAAATCCTTATCCGCACCAAATGCAGTTGCCTTGAACCAGACAGCACCATCCTGCTCGTAGGTATAGCCCCGTTCTGTCAGCTGTGTCACTACATTCTGTACGCTGCCGTTCTTGTGCAGGGTGCTTTCACTGAACCAGCGATCATACACAATCCGGTACTTTTTCAGATCACGCTCCAGACCGGCAATATTCTTCGGAAGCGCATAGCTTACCAGCGCATCTCTGCGCTCCCTGGATTCCGTATGAACATAGCGGTCGCCAAATTCGGCAATAAAGTTTTCCGCATGCTCGGTAATATCTGCACCGTGATACGCATCCTCCGGCATTTCCACAGACGGGTCAAAATGCTGGAGATAGCGCACCTCCAGAGAGGTTGCAAACTTTTCAATCTGATTGCCGGCATCATTGATATAAAATTCCCGCTGTGCATCATAGCCTGCCCACAGCAGAATTTCTGCCAGACTGTCACCCAGTGCACCGCCCCGTGCATTGCCCACATGCATGGGGCCTGTGGGATTGGCGGATACAAATTCCACCAGAATGCGCTGGCCGGCACCGGTTGTGGTGCGTCCGTAATTTTCCTTTTCCGACAAAACGTTTTCCACAACACCGGAAAACCAGCTTCTGCGCAGAAACAGATTGATAAAACCGGGGCCTGCAATCTCCGCACGTGCAAAAGAACTGCCGTCCAGAGCCAATGCATCGCAAATCAATGCCGCAATATTTCTCGGCGGCATACGGAATGCCTTTGCGCTGACCATTGCCAGATTGGTGGCAAAATCTCCGTGGGACTTATCTGCCGGAATTTCAATTTTAAAGGCAGGCATCGGTGCTGCCGGTACCTTTCCCTCTGCTGTCAGACGTTCTACAGCGTCCATCAGCAGTCCGCTGAGTTCATCGGATGCAAGCTTTATGCAGTTTGCCATATATTTCATTCCTCTTTCTATCGATTACTTTCTGATCACATCCAGATAGATTTCATTATCCGACATATATGCAGAATTCACATCGATTGTATACTTTAAATATAAACTTCCGCCTTCTTCTGAGAGGCTGTTTTCAATTTTATGGGTAAAAATACCCACCGTAATATCACCAAAGGGCGTACCATACAGACAGTAATGCTTTTTTCCGGTTTCAATGACCAGACTGGAATTGGCTGTACCGGAACGCATAATGGATACCAGCCGATTACCGTCCGCAAGGATGGTCGTAACTGCGCCCTCAAAACCGGTGGCATCTGAATCCTCATACGTGATTTTCCACATGCTCGCTTCCCGTTCAAAGGTACCATCGGTCATCAGTTCCGTTTCCGAACGGTCATCCTCTGTCTCCAGTACGCTGCGCAGCTTCAGACAAATTTGTTCCATTTTCTACTCCTTTATTGTCAGAAATTACTCCGGAACACATCGCCGTGTACTTCCTCCTGCAAGAAATAGCGTGCATTCTCCTCAAACATTTCTGTGCTGTCACTCACATAATATGTATTTCTGCCCTTTTCCGTCCGGTCACTGAGCAGATTCTGCTCAGTGAGACATTTCTTCGCATATTTTGCAGCCTCGGCACCGGCAGAAACCAACGTAACATCCGGCCCCATAATATCTCCGATTAAATCGGAAATCACTGGATAATGTGTACAGCCCAGAACGAGCACATCCACATTTTCCTGACGAACCGGTGCAAGATATTCCTCTGCCACCAGACGTGTAACGGGATTGTGAAAGTCTGTATAGCCGTTTTCCACAAGATGCACAAACAAAGGACATGCCTGCGGAATCACCATGACATCCGGGTGGGTATTGGCAATCGCACGGATGTAGCTGCCGCTGCGGATGGTTGCCGGTGTACCGATCACACCAATTCTCTTTTTCTTTGTCGCTGCACAGGCAGCCTCAATTGCCGGAAAAATTACGCCTGTAAACGGCATATCCGTTACAATCGGATGCTCTCCCACAACAGAGCTGACCGTACCGCAGGCTGCAATAATCATTTTTACCGGATGCTGCCGCAAAAATGCAACATCCTCCTTTGCATACCGCAAAATAGTCTCCTTGCTGCGGCTGCCATAGGGGATACGTGCTGTATCGCCGAAGTAAATGATATTTTCATGGGGCAGAATACGGTTCAGCTCCTGTACAGCAGTCAGTCCGCCCATACCGGAATCAAATACACCGATTGCATCATTTTTCATGTTGTTCTCTCTCAGAGCCTGTTTCATATCTTGACATGCACAGATTTTCGAGGGAATTTTCGCTGATTTCAAGGTAAAAATTCGTAGGCAGGCTGTCGCCTGGCAAGAATTTTTCACGCAGAAAACAGCAAAATCCACCGAAAAGATGTGTGCGAAAAGACGTGAAACAGGCTCTCACTGCTTCCGGCAGTGCTCCTTTCCTCTGTCAGCGTACACGCTCTGTATTTTCCATGGCCTGTTCAATCAGCTTATCTATCAGATAGCTCTGCGTCATTCCCAGATGCTCCATGAGCTTGGGATACATACTGATATTTGTAAAGCCCGGCAGCGTATTGATTTCATTGAGATAAATGGTGCCGTCCTCCGTCAGGAAGAAATCCACACGGGAAAGCCCTTTGCAGCACAGAACCTGATATGCCTTTACTGCAATGCTGCGGATGGCATCGGACTGTTCTTCAGAAATTCTTGCGGGAATATACAGTCTGGAAGAGCCGTTGACGTATTTATCATCATAATCATAGAAATCCGCAGCAGGCTCAATTTCGCCTACATAGGAAGCAAAGGGTGCATCATGACCAAATACGGCAACCTCCAGTTCCTTGCCCTTGATAAATTCTTCAACAATGACCTTGCAGTCATGAGAAAAAGCAATCTGAACGGCTTCCTTCAGTTCCTCCAGATTATTGGCCTTATTTACGCCCACAGAAGAGCCTGCATTGGCCGGCTTGACAAACACCGGAAAGCCCAGCTTTTCGCCTGCCTCCGCACACTTTTCATCCATATGGCTGATATCTCTCTGATAAATTGCCGTCCAGCGTGCGGTACGGATGCCGTTATAATCCAGTACCGTATGGGTCATGCTCTTATCCATGCAGATGGCACTGCTGAGAGTGCCGCAGCCCACAAACGGCAGCTTTGCCATTTCAAGAAGCCCCTGAAGACGGCCGTCCTCACCGTTTCTGCCATGAAGCACAGGAAATACAACATCGATTCTTTTGATATATGTTTCACCATTTTCAATGGTAATAATCCCTTTGTGAATCGGATCCGGAGAAATAATTGCTGCTGTGCAGTCCGGATTCCGTTCCCATGCGCCGGATGCGATTTCACTTACGTCTCCCGGAAAATACAGCCACCGGCCCTTGCGTGTAATGCCGATGCAAATCACCTCATATTTTTCCTTGGGAATGCTGCTAATCACATTGGACGCAGAAATCAATGATACATCGTGCTCACTGGAAACGCCGCCGAACAATACGGCCACTCGAATTTTTGCCATGAATAATAGCCCCTCTCTCTGTGCGATTCATTCATTTATATGGCAAATGCGCCATCATAAATGCAGTACTGGTTTTATTTTATCATATTTCACAAAAATGTGCAAGTCCTTTTCCTCAAATCCTATATTTTTTTGCGCTTCTTTTCCGTCCGCATCCCGGAATTTTCGAATTTTTCCGAAAATCCGAAAAAAACTATTGACAATCCAGGGCAAATATGATATACTTGGTTTACCTCTTCTATGGGGTTTATTTTTATGCCCGTTTGCAAAACGGAGCTGTGCACAGTCAGCACATGCCCTGTAGCCAGAGGGAGGCAAACGGCTCGGCATCCGGATGGATTCCGGGAGAAGTAAATGATCAGGAGGTGCCGATAATGAGAGTGAAGGTAACTTTGGCTTGCACAGAGTGTAAGCGTCGCAACTATGTAACCAAGAAGAACAAGCGTAACAATCCGGAACGGATTGAAATGAACAAGCACTGCAAGTTCTGCCGGAAGCATACTTTGCACAAAGAAACAAAGTGATGATTGGAGGTTCTGAAAAGATGTCTGACAGCAAGAAGAACGCTGAACTCTCCGAAAAGGAAGAGAAAAAAGCGAAAAAGGCAAAATCGGATGCAGACTCCAAAAAATCCAAAAAGTCCGATAAGGACAAAAAGAAAAATCTTTTTGCAAGAATTGGCAACTGGTTCAAGGATCTGAAAAGAGAATTCAAGCGTGTTGCTTGGCCGAATAAAAAAACTGTATTCAACAACACACTGGTTGTACTGGGCGTTATTGTAGTAGGCAGTGCTTTTATCGGATTGCTTGATCTGGGCTTCCTCAAACTGATGAACGCCCTCATGAACCTGTAATGACAGTTTTGATCTGTCAGCCGCACCATTCAATGTACAGGAGGAATGCACTATGTCAGAATCAGCAAAATGGTATGTCATCCACACGTATTCCGGCTACGAAAACAAAGTAGCACAGGATATTGAAAAGGTCGTGGAAAACCGTAAACTTCACGATCTGATTCTTGAAGTGAAAGTTCCGACTGAACGGGTGACGGAAATCAATGACGGCAAAACAAAAGAAGTGGAACGCAAAACGTTCCCCAGCTATGTACTGCTGAAAATGGTCTATACGGACGACTCATGGCATATTGTAAAGAATATCCGTGGTGTCACCGGATTTGTAGGACCTGCATCGGAGCCGACACCCCTTTCGGAAAAGGAAGTGGCAGCACTCGGCGTAGATCTCGGTACAAGCGTAACCGTAAACTATGCTGTAGGTGACAGCGTCACCATCACAGGCACAGCTATGGACGGCTTTACCGGTATTGTACAAAATATTGACCTCGACGAAGGAACCGTAGACGTAATGATCTCTATGTTCGGTCGAGAAACACCAGCGACTCTGGCTCTGAACCAGGTCATCAAGCTGGACGATTAAGACGTTATCAATACGGAATTTATGGATTCCGGTGGGAGGGAACCGCTTTTGCGCTCCCGCCATTTACCACATTATGGAGGTGTGCATCATGGCACAGAAAGTTACTGGATATATTAAGCTTCAAATTCCGGCAGGTAAGGCAACTCCTGCTCCGCCGGTTGGTCCTGCACTGGGTCAGCACGGTGTCAATATCATGGCATTCACCAAGGAGTTCAATGAAAGAACCAAGAACGATATCGGCATGATCATTCCGGTTGTCATCACCGTTTATGCAGACCGTTCTTTCTCCTTCGTTACCAAGACACCGCCAGCTGCTGTTCTGATTAAGAAGGCTTGCGGCATTGAAACTGCTTCCGGTGTACCGAACAAGAATAAGGTTGCCAATATCACAAAGGAACAAATTCAGAAGATTGCTGAGCAGAAGATGCCGGATCTGAATGCTGGTTCTCTCGAAGCAGCAATGAGCATGATCGCCGGTACAGCTCGTTCTATGGGCATTGTTGTTGTTGACTAAGACCGAAAACGAATGCGGAGTGTCAGCACAACACCAGTGCGGCTCTGACTTCTCAAATGGTGGGAGGAACATTCCGCTAACCGGCGATGCGCTTTAAGCACCCGGTATTACCACTGAATCAGGAGGAATATCATGAAACACGGAAAGAAATATGTTGACAGCCTGAAGGCTGTAGATACTTCCAAGCAGTATGCTTCCGATGAGGCACTGTCCTTGGTTTGCCAGAATGCAAAGGCAAAGTTTGATGAAACTGTAGAAGCACACATTCGTCTGGGTGTTGACTCCAGACATGCCGATCAGCAGGTTCGTGGCGCAGTTGTACTGCCCAACGGTACCGGTAAGACGGTTCGTACTTGCGTATTCTGTAAGGAAGACAAGTATGAGGCTGCTAAGGCTGCCGGTGCAGACTATGTCGGCGGTCAGGATCTGGTGGATAAGATTACAAAGGAAAACTGGATGGATTTCGATGTTGTAATCGCTTCCCCGGATATGATGGGTCTGGTTGGCCGTCTCGGTAAGGTGCTCGGTCCCCGCGGCCTGATGCCGAACCCGAAGGCTGGTACTGTTACTCCGGATGTTGCAAAGGCTGTTAACGATGCAAAGGCTGGTAAGATTGAGTACCGTCTGGATAAAACCAACATCATCCACTGCCCCATTGGCAAGGCTTCTTTCGGCGCAGAAAAGCTCGTTCAGAACTTTGAAACACTCATGGAAGCTATTGTAAAGGCTAAGCCCGCTGCTGCAAAGGGTACTTACCTGAAGTCCTGCACCGTTACTTCTACAATGGGCATCGGCGTTAAGGTTGCTACCAACAAGTATGGCGTCTGATTGATTGATAAAATTTATTGAAAAGCAAAAGCAGATCGGTTTTTCCGGTCTGCTTTTTGTATAATACACACAAAAAATAATTATATTTTTGTTGTGTATTACTATTGACATACATTTCTATGACGGATATAATAAAAATATAAGAAGTCGTGTACAAATGATAAATTTTATTTGAAAGTGAGAAAGGTCGTGATATTATGAAAAAAACATTTATCAAAGCTGTATCTTCCCTCATATCCCTGACTTTATTCGGCACTTCTCTGATGATTCCGGCTGACGCTGAAGTCATTCAGCAGATGGATCCGGACGGAAATGTTGAGTCAACGTTTTTTATAAATGTAACTCCGGCGGAATGTGATGAATACAAGCTTTTCCCGAATCATTTCGGAATTGATCCTGATGACCCACTTGACGAGAATGGTTCAAGGGCATTTTTTACAGATCCCTCTGCTAAAATCTGCATAGAATATAACATTTTTCCAAACAAGTACAACATCATTCCGCCACGTCATGTCACAGGAAATCTGATAACCGAAAACAACGGCTATTATAAATATCTCAGCGATAAGGGCTATAGCAATTCCACGTTTGAAGTTCAGCCGAATGTATACCCCTGCAAAAAAGGCATTTGCTATGATGTGATAAAAAGATACCGAGATGAAATTCTCTATCTTTATCTTCCGTTAGATGCAGAGGATATTCCAAAAGCAGAAGCTTTTATCGAAGCCGATGACAGAGAGGGGCTGTATGATTTTCTTGCAGAGAAAAATGCATACGAACATCCGTATTTCGGCGAATTGAATGATTTTACTGCTGTTGTAAACAGAGATTATACCCCGGCTATTGAAAATATATGGGCGATTCAAAACTATACCCCGGATCAGGTTTACCAGGAAGTCATCGATAAATTTGTATATCCCAATTTCCAGCTTCCTCCGAATCCCACTGACGTTTCCGGTGCAGTTGAAGAGCTGGATTATGAACTCATAATCGGCGATGCAAATATGGATGGTAAGGTGTCACTTTTTGACATTATTATGGTAAACAAAATGAGTATCGGCTCTATTGTACCTTCAAATTCCATTCAAAGGTACTTAGCTGATGTAGATGGCTCTACTGTTATAGATACGAACGATGTAACGCTTTTAGTACAGTATGTTGTGGACAAAATTGATGGGTTCCCTGTAGAACTGTAAGACATTCCTATCAAAAGCAGATCGGTCAGAGCCGGTCTGCTTTTTTTGAAAAGACAGGATTTTTTTGAAAAAGAGACTTGACAAGCTGCAAAAGATATGCTATACTGATAAAGTTGTAAAACAAATATCGTATTCTAAAGACAGCTGGTGACTTTGGTCGTAAATCCAGCCGAGGAATGTGCATCGTCTGATTGAATCAGATGCTCTTTCTCTATGTCGGAAAGTGCATCTTTTTTTATGGCTGCGATTCTTTGATACGATAAACAATGTATCGGAGGTGAAAATCACATGGCAAGTGAAAAGATTTTGGAAAGCAAGAAGGCTAAGGTTGCTGCTCTGACCGAACAGCTTCAGGGTGCTGTTTCTTTCGTTCTGGTGGATTACAAGGGCATTACCGTTGAAGATGACACCAAGCTGAGAAAGGAACTGCGTGAGGCAAACGTAAAGTATATTGTTGAAAAGAACTCTATGCTGCGTTTTGCATTCAAGAATATGGGCATTGATGCTTTTAACGATGTACTGCATGGTACAACTGCAATTGCAATGTCTACTGAGGATCAGACCGCTCCGGCTCGTATTCTGGGTAAGTTTGCTGAGGATAAGAAGGATTTCTTCAATCTGAAGGCTGGTTACGTAGAAGGCACTGCTTACGATACCGCAGGCGTTGTTGCTCTGTCTAAGATTCCGTCCAAGGACGTACTGCTGGCTCAGCTCGTTGGCTCTCTCCAGGGTCCGATTCAGAAGCTGGCTGCTACTTTGCAGGCTGTTGTGGACAGCAAGAACGAAGATACTGCTGCATAAATCCATTGCACAGTAACGCTGCCTGAATGTCAGGCAATTCAAATCAAAATAAATTATAAAGGAGTTATTATCATGGCATCTGAAAAGATTATGAATTTCATTGAAGAAATCAAGGCTCTGTCTGTTCTGGAACTGGCTGAGCTGGTTGAAGCTATCCAGGAAGAATTTGGCGTAACTGCTGCTGTTGCAGCTGCTCCGGCTGCTGGCGCAGGTGCTGCTGCTGTTGAAGAAAAGACCGAATTTGATGTTGTTCTGGCTTCCTTTGGTGACGCTAAGATGGCTGTTATCAAGGCTGCTAAGGATGCACTGGGTCTGGGTCTGAAGGAAGCAAAGGCAGTTGTTGAATCTGCTCCGGCTACCATTAAGGAAGGCATCTCCAAGGCTGACGCTGAGGCTCTGAAGGCTAAGCTGGAAGAAGCTGGCGCAACCATCGAAATCAAGTAAGTTTTACTTACTGTTTCAGTCCCCTGCGGTTTATCCGCAGGGGACTTTTTTGTTGCTCCAATCACCACTGCAACGGCATTTACTTTTTCGTTGCAAACGTTCCACCGGAACGTTTGCAAGATATACTTTTCTCCATCACTGAAACAGGGGGAAGCGGTCTTGTCCGCTCGCCCACGGCGCCGTCCCCTTTGTCCCTTCGGGACATTTCCCCGCACTGCGGGGAATCACCCTCGAAATGCTGTCGCATTTCTCACCCCTTTTCTCCGCGCGCCAGAAGGATGGCGCAGGGAGTTTCGCCGTCTGCGGACGGCGACAAGGGGCTTTGCCCCTTGACCCCACAAGCCTTTTGAGAAAGGCTTGACCGAAAACTTCTATAATTTGTTCTCCCCCCTCCCCTGTGGGAGGGGGTTGATGCCTTCCCGGTTTCGGAAACTAAAAAGGGGGTGGGGTAAACGGTCCAGCGGTACGCTGGCCCCCCCTCCCCTGTGGGAGGGGGTTGATGCCTTCCCGGTTTCGGAAACTAAAAAG
>JBJERF010000048.1:24971-25112 GCA_051882115.1 Ruminococcus sp.
GGGGTGGGGTAAACGGTCCAGCGGTACGCTGGCCCCCCTCCCTTGTGGGAGGGGGCTGATGCCTTTTTGCTTTCAGTAACTGAAACGGGGGTGGGGTAGACGATCCAGCGGTACGCTGGATTAAATCACAAAAACTATTGA
>JBJERF010000049.1:0-24929 GCA_051882115.1 Ruminococcus sp.
AGTGGGAAAGGATGCGGTCATAGATCGTGTGCTGATTGCCGTACTGTGCGGCGGTCATGTGCTGCTGGATGATTTACCCGGTACAGGCAAGACGACCCTTGCCAAATCCTTGGCAGCTTCTCTGGACGGTGTGTACCGCCGTATACAGTTTACGCCGGATCTGCTGCCCTCTGATGTTACGGGTGTGAATCTCTACAATCAGAAGGAGCAGTGCTTTACCTTCCGGCAGGGTGCCGTATTTACCAATGTGCTGCTTGCGGATGAAATCAACCGTGCAACGCCTCGCACCCAGTCTGCGCTGCTGGAATGCATGGAGGAGCAGCAGGTCACGGTGGATGGTGTGACCCATCCGCTGTCTGCGCCGTTTCTGGTCATTGCTACACAAAATCCCATTGAATTGCAGGGTACCTTTCCGCTGCCGGAGGCGCAGATGGATCGTTTTTTGTTTTGTCTGCGCATGGGCTATCCGGAGCGTGCACAGGAGCAGGAAATGCTCAGACGTGCGCTCAGCGGCGTTGCTGTGCTCAGCAGTACAGCATCCTGCGGAGAAATTTTGCAGGCACAGGAGGAACTGAAAAAGGTGCGTCTTGCCGATGCCGTTCAGACCTATCTTCTGGATCTTGTACAGGCAACCCGTGAAAGCGATGCTGTAAAAGCAGGTGTCAGCCCCCGTGGCCTGCTTGCGCTGGCAGATGCTGCCCGGGGCTATGCTGCCATACACGGCAGAGATTATGTAATGCCGGATGATGTGAAAGCAATTGCCGCCGATGTCATGGCGCATCGTCTTGTACTCAAGGGTGCCGCTTATGCAGACCGTCTGGAGGAAAAGCGCAGACTGACCATGCAGCTTCTGGATCAGGTACCCGTACCGAAGGATCAGCTATGGAACTGTTGATTCTGGTACTCATCGTTGTGGCAGCTATATTTGCAGAGCAGACACTCTACATTCGTGTCGGAGCGAAAAAGGTGCGTTACCGCTGTGGATTTTCTCACCGGACGCTGACGGAGGGCGAGGAAACGGAGCTGGTGGAAATTGTGGAGAACCGGAAGCTTCTGCCCATTCCATGGCTGAAAGCAGAGCTGACCCTGCCAAGACAAATTCAGCCCATGGGCGGAGAAAGTGTAGTGACCGGCAAGGATCGTTTTGTAACGGGCTTTTTTATGGTGCGCAGTTACAGCGGCATCCGTCGGGTGCGTACAGTGAAAGCCTGTGCACGAGGCATCTATACAGTTACGGGAGCACGGCTGCAAACAGCGGATTTACTGGGCGGTGTGCGCATTTCCCTGTCTGCATGGGATATGGGAGAGCCGCTGACGGTACTGCCTCGCAGTGCCCGGACGGAAGCGGTTCTTCCTGTGCGTTTGCGGTGCGCAGCCGGAGAACAGCCGGTGCGCAGCAGCCTTGTGACGGATTCCTTTTTTTCTGCCGGTGTACGTGTCTATGAGCAGGGGGATCCCATGAGCCGGATTCACTGGAAGGCCACTGCCCATATGCAGGAGCTGATGGTACGCCGTGAGGAAAGAACGGCACGCCGCTGTCTGCTGGTGCTTCTGAATGTACAGACGGCATCGGAGCGTAGCGGTACACATACCGCAGATGAAGCACTGGCAGAGCATACCATCCGTCTGTGTGTGCAGTGTCTGGAGGAGGCATGTCAGGAGGACTATACCGTCATTCTGTGCAGCAACGGCTGTATGCCGGATGGCATGCCCCTTTCCATGACAGAAATGGGGGGAGAAGCGGCTCTGCAAATGCAGCTTTATGAACTGGCGGCACTTTCTGTGATGCAGCAATTGCCTTTCCGGCAGTTTTTAAAGCAATATGGCACCGTATCACCGGATGTGTCCGCTGTTCTGCTGACGCCCTATACAGATGATGCCGTGGCGCAGTGGAAGATGCAGTATCCGGATGCCGCAGTCATTGTATCCGGCTATGGAAAGGATTTTCACCATCTGGCGGATGCCGTGATTCCGGAGCAGGAAAGGAGTGGGACATAATGCGTGCAGCTCAGAGAACCCTGCTGCATTTTGCAGCCTTTACAGCACTTGTTTTTTCGCTCTATCCCATGCTTGCTATGGTTTTTTATTATACAGGACAGTCTGCATCCAGTGTCTGGCTGGCACAGCTGTACCTGCTTCTGGAGAGCTGGACAGCACTGATTCATGCAATTTCTGTTCGCAGACAATACCACAGAAAACCGATTCTGGTGAATTTGCTGTTTCTGGGAGCCGGTGCTTTATTCGGCATTGCCGCCTTTCTGCTGACACCGCTGCCGGGCATATTTATGGGCATAGTTTCAGCATTGGCAGCTTTCGGGATTTATCAGGCAGGAGCACGTCTGTTTTTTGTGGAATATGATACCCTGACACATCCTTATGTTTATACCGCCGTCTGCATTTTTTTCATTTTGCCATCCATTGCCCTTTGGCTGGGCGATCATGAGGCATCCTTTTTGTGGCAGGTGCTTTTGTTTTTGCTGGTGAGCTGTGTGTTTGCAGCTGCACAGAATTTCAGGGGAATAGACCTTGCCCTTCAGAGCCAGCATACAGAGAAAGAGTCGCTTCCAAAGGGACTGCTCCGGTATAACCGGCTGCTGCTGTGCGGTCTGGGAACTGTGATTTTGCTGCTGGTACTCATGCGGACGGCAATCGGCAGTTTTTTGTGGATGCTGCTGAAAGCGGTCATTCAGAGCGTAGGCAGATTTCTGTACTGGCTGGGGAATCTGTTTACGGGCGAGGAGCAGGAGGAAGCTCCCGAAGCCATAGCAGAGCCGGAAATTTTACAGGAGACGGCTGTTTCCAAAAATGAATGGCTGACGCTGATTTGTACGCTTGCGCTGGTTGCCCTGCTGATTTTCCTGATGATCCGGTACCAGAGAGAAATTGCAGCAGGGCTGAAAGGAATGCTGCATGCCCTGCGTGCATGGGTTATGCGTCTGCTGGGGCGCAGCTATGAGCAGCCGGGACGCATGGAGACTGCCGGCTATACAGATTATCTTATGGATTTAACAGCCCATGAAACCGACTGGCAGGAGGAGACGGTTTCCGGAAAATTTCAGTATGGCAGGCTTTACCGCCGTTTTCGCCGGATGGCATACAGTGCAGAAAAATACCGTCTGGGCTATGGACTTTTGCTGTATCATCTCAGCCGCAGGGATGTGCCTGTGAAGGCATCCTCCAGTCCCCGTGAGGTGCTCAGCAGTCTTTCTATACGGGATGACAGCCGGTATGCTCTTTGGGAAACCGTCACTTCCGGCTATGAGCAGGTGCGCTACAGCGGACAGCTTCCTGAGAAAGCAGCTTTTTTTGCACTGGAGCAGCTGCTTCGGGAAAAAACAGAAAAATAATCGTATAAAATCACACATCCGGCTCAAAATAGGGTTGGAGGTGTTTGATGTGAAAAACGAAACCAACGGAACCCATGGAACAAAAAAAGTCCGCCTGAGAAGCTTCTATACTGCATTGCTCATCAGTCTTGCCATGATTGGTGCAGCCTGTGCTTATGCCTATCAGGCAACCACGGTTACACTGGAGGAGAATCTGGAATCCTTACAGAATAACCTGACAACTCAGACCCAAAATGTGCAGACGGCTCCTGCTTTGGAATCCTATGATGATGTGATGCAGCCAGCACAGGAATCCTATGATGCTGTTGTGGGTGTGCAGACCGATCTGCCCAAGGCAGAAGAGCCTGTGGAGACAAGCACAGAGGCAGCAGCAACAGAGGAACTGCCTGCGGAGGAGAGCGAAGCTGAACCGGAGGTAGAGGGAGAATTTTCACATGTGCTGGTGATGCCTATGGAAGGAGAAGTCATCCAGCCCTTCAGTAACGGTGAGCTTGTCAAGTCAGAGACAACCGGTACATGGCAAACGCATAACGGTGCGGACATTGCCGGTGAAGAGGGCACTCCGGTCTGTGCCATTGACAACGGCACCGTGGTGGATGTGACCAAGGATGCACTATGGGGCATCTGTGTCAGCATTGACCATGGCAATGGCGTAACCAGTCGTTACTGCGGACTGAGTGCCAGCCTTTCCGTACAGAACGGCGATACGGTAGAAAGCGGACAGACCATCGGTTCTATCGGCAATACGGCAGATATAGAAAGCAAGCTGGAACCCCATCTGCATTTTGAGGTGCAGAAAAACGATATTTATGTGGATCCCATTGAATATATAAACGGATAATGAAAAACGGCATACTGCCAATGTGCAGTATGCCGTTTTTATGGGACAGAGACGCTTATGCCTCTGTTCCTTTCTGCTTCGGAGCCAGCTGAATGCCCAGTACATCCAGACTTTCCTTGTCCACCGGAGACGGACATTCACTCATGAGTTCACTTGCATTCTGAACCTTGGGGAATGCCACCACATCACGGAGACTCTCTGCCTGAAGCAGTACCATGGCCAGACGGTCAAGTCCGATGCCCATTCCGCCGTGGGGCGGTGCACCGTATTTGTAGGCTTCCACGAGGAAGCCAAATTTTGCCTGAATTTCCTCATCTGTAAGACCCAGTGCTTCAAACATCTTCTGCTGAAGCTCATAGTCCGTAATACGAATGGAGCCGGAAGAAAGCTCTATGCCGTTGAGCACCAGATCAAAAGCCTTTGCAATGACCTTTTCCGGATGGGTATCCAGATATTCCAGACATTCATCCATAGGCATGGTGAAAGGATGGTGCATGGCTGCCCATGTTTCACTTTCATCATCCCATTCAAAGAACGGGAATTCTGTAATCCACAGGAAGTTCAGCTGATCCTTGGGGATGATATCCAGCTGCTTTGCCACAATCAGACGCAGTGCCCCCAGAACTGGAAGCGTTACCTTGTTCTTATCAGCCACCACCAGAACGACATCACCCTGTTCGCAGTCAAGAGCCGACAGAATTTCTTCCAGTCTGCCCTCCGGCAGGAATTTGGCGAAGGAGCAGTTGGGCTTTTCATCATGCCAGCGGATAAATGCCAGACCCTTTGCACCAATGCCCTTAGCCTTTTCCGTGAGCTTGTCAATTTCCTTACGGGTCAGTGTTTTTGCTGCCTGCTTTGCAACGATGCAGCGCACACTGCCGCCGGCTTCAATGGCACTTTTGAATACAACAAAGTCCAGATCCTGTACCAGCGGTGTGATGTCCTGAAGCTCCATGCCGAAGCGTGTATCGGGCTTGTCAGAGCCGAATCGGTTCATGGCTTCCTGATAGGTCATGCGGGGAATGGGCAGGGTCACTTCCCGGTTCATAACCTTTTTCAGAAGATACTGAATAAAGCCCTCTGTCATTTCCAGAATATCGTCCACATCCACAAAGGACATTTCTAAGTCGATCTGTGTAAATTCAGGCTGTCTGTCGGCACGGAGATCCTCGTCACGGAAGCATCTTGCAATCTGGATATAGCGATCCAGACCGGCAACCATGGTCAGCTGCTTGTAAATCTGAGGAGACTGGGGCAGCGCATAGAACTTGCCGTTGTGTACACGGGATGGAATCAGATAATCCCGTGCGCCCTCAGGCGTAGATTTCATCATCATGGGTGTTTCAATTTCAATAAAACCGTTTGCGTAGTAGTATTCCCGTGCAGCCTGTGCAATCTGATGACGCATGATGAGATTCTGCTGAAGCGGTGCACGTCTCAGATCCAGATAGCGGTATTTCAGCCGCAGCTCTTCATTGACCTTGGTTTCATCTGTAATCATAAAGGGCGGTGTCTGAGCCTTTGCCAGAATGCGCAGCTCATTCACCACAATTTCAACCGTGCCGGTTTTCATATCCTTGTTGATGCTGGAACGCTTTGTGACAACGCCCTTTGCCATCAGTACATACTCACTGTGGCAGGAGGCAGCCTTTTCAAAAATGGTTCGATCCGTCTCATCATTGAATGCCAGCTGTACGATACCCGTCCGGTCACGCAGGTCAATAAAAATCAGATTGCCTAAATTCCGGACTTTCTGCACAAAGCCGCCTACAACGACTGTGCTGCCGATTTCAGAAACCTCACCGCAATAGCAGGTGCGGCGCAGACCATTCATAGATTCCATTACTTTTCCTCCTCCAATTCATCCAGAATATCCTGGAACATATATTGAATGGCCAGATCATCAAATTCCTTGACAAACCGATCATCCAGATGAATTTCAAACTGCTCACCGGTTTCCATGAGCTTGAGCTTGGCGCAGCCGCTTTCCAGTTCATTGCCGCCCAGTACCAGCACAAATTTGGCACCGATTTTATTGGCATATTTCATCTGCGCCTTGAGACCCCGGTTCATGACATCATATTCTGCCTGATAGCCCTCCTGACGCAGCGACTGTGCCAGCAGCATTGCCTTTTCAGAAGCAGCCGCTTCCATGGGTGCAATGTACAGATCGCAGGTTTTGGGGGTCAGGAATGGAGCCCCCTGACTTTCCATGGTCAGCAGCAGACGCTCCAGACCCATTGCAAATCCCAGAGCCGGTGTTGCCGGGCCGCCCAGCTGTTCAATCAAACCATCGTAGCGGCCGCCGCCGCAGACAGTACCCTGTGCACCGATATCTGTAGTAACGAATTCAAACACCGTTTTGGTATAATAATCCAGACCCCGTACAATCTTGGGATTTACAGAATAATCGATGGACAGATTTTCCAGATATTTTTTCAGCTTTTCAAAGTGCTCGCTGCATGATTCGCACAGAAAGTCCAGAATCACCGGTGCATCCTTTGCAATTTCACCGCATACAGGACTTTTGCAGTCCAGAATCCGCATAGGATTTTTTTCCAGACGGGTCTTGCAGGTATCGCACAGCTCATCTTCTCGTGCAGCGAAATAGGTGCGCAGAGCCTTATGGTATTCGCTGCGGCATACGGGGCAGCCGATGGAGTTGATGTTCAGGGCAATATTTTTCAGTCCCAGACGGTCAAGAATAGACTTTGCCAGACAGATGACCTCTGCATCTGCTGCGGGGTCAGCACTGCCTGCCATTTCCAGGCCAAACTGATGGAACTCACGCAGACGTCCTGCCTGGGGACGCTCGTGGCGGAAGCAGGAGAGCATATAGAACGCCTTCTGGGGCAATGCATCGTTGAGCATGCCGTTTTGCAGCATGGCACGGATGGTGCCTGCTGTGCCTTCCGGACGGAGGGTAAATTCCGTTTCCTTTGCCTTGACGGTATACATTTCCTTCTGTACCACATCTGTGGTTTCTCCTACAGAGCGCAGAAACAAGTCTGTACTTTCAAAGGTGGGAATGCGGATTTCATGAAAGCCGTAGCATTCCGCCGTTTCCCGTGCCACTCTTTCTATGGTGTACCACTTATGGATCTGCTTTGGTGTAATATCCTCTGTGCCCTGAGGGCGTGTTATTTTTAAAGCCATAAATGCCTCCTCATTACAAAAAATTGTCCCTTCGGAAAGGGACACGAAAGATATAAATCATACGGCAGAAAGCCGGTTAAATTGAGGGCGTTCCGATAACTCTCCAATCCAGATCACCACGTTCCAAAGCCATAATGAGAGCTTCCGCCGTTGCAATATTGGTTGCAACCGGAACATTATGCACATCGCAAAGCCGCAGTAAATTCATTTCATTTTGTTCGTTCCCTTTATGATTGATCGGATCCCGGAAAAATAGAAGCACATCAATTTCATTGCAGGAAATGCGTGCTCCGATTTGCTGACTGCCGCCCTGAGCACCACTCAGATAGCGTTGAATTTTAAGACCGGTTGCTTCTGCAACCTGTTTGCCGGTTGTCCCTGTTGCACACAGTGTGTGGCGTGAGAGAATTCCGCAATATGCGATGCAAAACTGAATCATCAGCTCCTTCTTAGCATCATGGGCGATGAGTGCAATTGTCATAGAATAGAATCATTCCTTTCCTGAATCAGATCATGCTCAGTAGCTGTATTCAAATTTCTGGTTTTCTCCTGTATGCCTTGCGGCGAGATGCGCTACTGCTTCAAATACTATTATACCATAAATTTGGAATTTGTCAAAGAAAATTCGTGTTGTTACAGTAAAATTGTGAAAACTATGGTAGCCCTGTACGTTGGATTTATGCAATATGACAATAAACGAAGCGTTTTGCGGTTTTTTATGGAAAAAATGAGACTGTGAAGCCGTCAGGATTCTGCGGAGGTTGTGCGGTCTTTATAGCGTTCATAAGCTTCCAGAATGCTGCGGATCATATATTTGGAATATTCACCGCCCTCAATGACACCGGCAAAAGCGATTTCGGGATCCTCCGCAGGTGCATAGCCAATGAAGAAGGAGTCCTGTACACGGGAGCCTTGTTCCGGTGTACCAGTTTTGATAGCAACGCTGTATCCCAGATTATCCAAAGCATATTCCTGCGGCATATTGGTGACAGAAGCTGCAATCATACCCTGTTCAATCCAGTCATAAACGCCGGTATCCTTACCGGGCAGTGTTGCTGCAACAGTGGGTTCCATCTGCTGGAGCTTTGTTTCCAGATTATAGTCCCAGATGCTGTCCACCAGATGGGGTTCATAACGCACACCGTCATTGGCGATGGTATTGGCTACCACTGCCATTTGCAGGGGTGTGACAGCCCATTCCGACTGACCGATTGCGGTTTGCAGAACTTCACCCACCGTCCATGGCAGACCGATTTCTTCATAATATGCCTGATCCGAAAGATGACCGGTTTCTTCGCCGGTTTCCAGACCAGTTGCCTGACCCAGACCATACAGCTTTGCATAATCAATGATACGGTCAATGGTCAGTTGCTCAGATAGTTTATAAAAATAAATATTGCAGGAATACTGCAAAGCAGGGACAATTGAAATATTTCCGTGTCCGCCGGTACATTGGTAGGTATGCCCGTGAAAGTCATACAGTTGTCCGCAGTAATAGGTAGAATATCCATTGACAATGCCCTCACATAAGCCGGCAGTTGCCGTAATGGTTTTAAAGGTAGAGCCGGGTCGGTATAGTCCGGTTGTGGCACGGTTAATCAGAGGCGTATTTTTTGCAGTCAGCAGGGATTCATAATCCTCCATATAGGTGGTCAGATCATAGGTGGGACAGGTTGCCATACCCAATACACCGCCGTCCTTTGCATCCAGTACGACCAATGCACCGTTTGTGACTTTTCCCAGTTTCAGCTCTTCTGTTTTTTGATCCCGGATTTTATCAAAGTTTTTGATAAAATTCTCCAGAATCTTTTGCAGATCACGCTGGAAGGTGCTGTCTACGGTCAGCATCACTGTATTGCCGGATTCTACCGGAGTGGTGATTTCAGAGGAAATCACCTCATTGTTCTGTACAGAAATGGTTTTTATGCCGTCATGCCCCCGAAGATAGGATTCGCAGGCTTTCTCAATACCGCTTTTGCCCACGGTATCATCCATATCATAACCTTTTTCCGCCAGTTCTTCATATTCTTCTGCATAAATGGGGCCTACCGTTCCGATTTCATGAGGAATGACATCATCCTGTGCAACGGAGCGCAGGGGCATTTCTGCAATTTCTACACCGGGCAGGGAAACGCCGGATTCCTTGATTTCTGTAATGGCACTGAGGGGGATATCCTCTGCAAGGGTAAAGCGGCTGTTCATGGAGAAGCCCCGCTGAAGCATCTCATATCGGATGGCGCACAGAAGCCATTGCTGCTCCTGCGTATAATCAGCAGAAATGTCATAATCATTTATGAGCTTGTTGATGCAGTTTTCCGTGGTGGCATACACATTCAGTCCCAGTACACTTTTCAAGCGTTCCAGCACATCTTCATCGTCCGTTGTAAAGGCATAGGGTGTGGTTTCGGAGATGGGCAAAGACAGTTCCAGTTTCACATCTGCCTTTTTCAGCATGTCTGCAATTTTCAGAAGAATGGCATTGCCCTCTGCATCATCCTTCGGGAACTGCTCCGGCTCAATGATGACACTATATCCCACTTTATTTTCCACAATGGCGGTTCCATTGCAGTCTACGATTTCTCCCCGTGTTGCCTCAATGACCTGATTGTAGCGATACGTAGAATATCTGCGGTTTGTATAGGATTCGCTTTCCACCAGCTGAATTTTCATCAGCCGGTATCCGCACAGACAGCAGGCACTCAGAGCCACAGCCGCAAGCAATGTACTTTTCAAATAAAGGGCAGTTGATTTTCTTTTCATGGGAACAGACCTTTCTTCCGGGGGAGCTTACAGATCATCGTCTGAGAGCACCGTTTCTTCGATGGTGCGGATGGTATGAGGACGCAGCAGACGGTTGATGTTATGAATGACTGCATAAACTGCTATTGCAGAAATGATTGTATACAGACAGCACGGGAAAATGTGATGGGTAAAAATCAAAGAGACATTGGAATAACCCCAGATTGCATAGAAAAAGAAAAAATCCAGACCGCCCTGTATAAATGCGCATACAGCAGTCAGTACCAGAAAATTCAGCATACGGTGCATGAGATAATGCTTATACAAAAGGGAAATGCCTGCGCACATGAGCATGAGCAGCAAGGCATTGAAGCCCAGCAGCTTGTTGCAGACAATATCCAGCAGCAATCCGCACACCAGTCCGGTGAGCAGGGCTATATGCTCCTGGGCATAGGATGAGATACACAGGGCAACTGGAATCAGCAGCAGGGGTTTTCGGAAGCTGCCGGCTGTTGCGGTCACATAGCAAATCAGAATAATCAGCACATACAAAACCCAGCGGATGACCAGATTTCTTTTTTCACGGGGGGATGTGCGGCGTGTTTTAATTCGATTCATGAGCCTCGCCCTTTCCCGGATAATCCGTAATGACAACCACACTGGTCATTGCTTCAAAATCGACGGCAGGCTGAATCACGGCATATTTGCTCAGACCGCTTTCCATCATCTCAATGGATTCCACTGTACCAATGAGGTATCCCTTGGGAAACAGACCGCTTGCACTGGAGGTGGTGATCAGGCTGCCTTCTGACAGCGTTGTATCACGGTCCAGATAGATCATGCGGCACTGATAGGATTCTGCAAGCAGAATATCGCCCTCCACGATACCGGTGTACTTGTTGTCTGCGGAAATGGCACCAATGGACAGATCCGGAGAAAGGATGGTCTGTACTGTAGAAGTATTTGCAGAAATGGTAGAAATAATTCCTACAATGCCTTCGCCTGTGACCACCGGATCATGGAGAGACAGACCGTCATCTGAGCCTCTGTTGATGATGAAGCTGTGATAGGGGTCATTGGTTACATAGCCGATGATGGTACAGGGTGCAGAGTACGTATGCTCTTCATGCTCTTCCTTAATGCCCATGAACTGCTGAAGTTCTTCAAGCTGCTGCTTGGTTTCTTCATAATCTGTTAGATCATTTTTCAGTGCAGCATTTTCCTTCTTCAGTGCTTCAATTTCCTTCTGGTACTGATTTCCGTTGGTAAAGGAACCGAGCAGGGATTCTGATTTTTCTGAAATCGTATTGGCAGCACTTTGCAGCGGACGAAGAATTGTATTGAGCAGACCGCTGCCGGGGGCTGCCTTGCCGCTTTGTGTGACCATATAGAGCATCATACCCACCAGCAGTGCAATGATGCAGATAAAAATGCGAAACCGATGTCGTCTGAAAAAGTCGCCCATTGGCGCAGTCCTCCTTTTATGGGATAAAGCCGAAAGCCGACCGTCTTTTGCAAGACCTGTCGGCACAGTTTTCGTCATGAAAATCAATAATATTCAACGTCCTCGGTAAGTGCATCCCGATATTTATTCATATCAGCAAGAATTTTTCCGGTACCCTCTGCCACGCAGTCCAGGGGATATTCCGAAATATAAACCGGCAGACCGGTTTCATGGGCAAGGAGACGGTCTATGCCCCGGAGCAGTGCACCGCCGCCGCAGAGTGTAATGCCCTGATCGATAATATCAGCTGCCAGCTCCGGCGGTGTCTGTTCCAGCGTATACTTTACAGCATCCACGATACGTGCCAGCGGTTCGCTCAGTGCTTCCCGGATTTCTGCGGCTGTAATATTGATATTTTCAGGCAGACCTGTCAGGATATTTCTGCCTTTGATTTCCATAGCAGCTTCATCGTCCACGGGAAAAGCCGAGCCGATTTCCAGCTTGATTTCTTCTGCCGTCCGTTCGCCGATGAGCAGATTGAACTTGCGCTTGAGATGATTGATAATGGCTTCGTCCATTTCAGCACCGGCGCACCGGATGCTTTTGGAAGCGACAATGCCGCCCATAGAAATTACGGCAACTTCGCTTGTGCCGCCGCCGATATCTGCAATCATGCATCCCACGGGTTCTGTTGTAGGCAGACCGGCACCGATTGCAGCTGCCATAGGTTCCTCTACAATAATGACACGTTTTGCGCCGGCTTGTTCGGCGGCTTCCTTTACAGCACGCCGTTCCAGCGGTGTAACGCCGGAGGGAATGCAGATAATCACACGGGCTCTTGTAAAAAGATGCCCCCGCAGTGCTTTCCGGATGAATTCCTGAAGCATGATTGTAGCTTTTTCAAAATTGGCAATGACGCCGTCTTTTAAAGGCTGGACGGCAACAATAGAGCCGGGTGTTCTGCCGATAACCTCTTTTGCCGCACGGCCTACGTATTTTGTATTTGCAGTATGGGTATTGACCGCTACAACAGACGGCTCCCGGATGATAATGCCTCTGCCGCTCATATAAACGATTGTATTTGCGGTGCCGAGATCAATCCCGATATCTTTAGTAAACATGATGCTGCGCTCCTTATATAACACGTACCGTCAACGGATGGAGCTGATTTTCTCTATATCACAGCGGGCTGACGGAGAAAGATGAAGAAAGAAAAGAACGTGCTGCTGCAATTGCTGCACATCTCTGAGGAAAAGTACCTACAAAGACATTATACCATGAAATGAAAACAGAGACAAATGTTTTTTATGGGATTTTCAGCAGAAACCGGAATTTCTGCTTTTTTACATGAAAGTGAAAGGACTGCATGGATTTTTGCAGCAATTTTCACAAAGGGAGATGTTATTTCTTTTCCGGCGGTTTTACGACGGTTGCAACGATCTTCGGCGAAATAAAAAATGCAATAATCAGCATAATAATATGCGCCACACTGAGATGAATGTTCAGACCAAATGTAAAATCGAAAATTACCAGATTGATATTGAACGGTTCAAAGCCGAAAGTGGGCGAAATTGCCAGCCATGCCAACGTGGGGATCTGGTTACCGATATTTGCGATGACGCTGCCTGCACCGACAGCAATTGCGATAACAGCAAAATATGCTAAAATTCTTTTGAAGCGAATCATTGGGATGCCTCTTCTCCTTTTCCATCGAACTCTATATTATGACTTCCGCTGGAGCCGAATCCGCCGCTGCCCCGTTTGGTTTCATCCAGTGTATCGGTCAGAATCCACTCCTGATGAAACACAGGCATTGCCAGAAGCTGTGCGATGCGCATACCGCCCGTGACAGTGAAAGCTTCCTTTCCGTGATTGATCAGGGAAACCTGAATTTCCCCCCGATAGTCTGAATCAATGACCCCTACCACATTTGCCAGTGTAATGCCATACTTTGTGGACAGTCCGGAACGGGGAAACAGCAGCAATACAACATCTGAACGTTCAGGAGCAGCGGCAATTCCAATGGGGATCATGCGGATTTCCCCTACAGGTATGACAATGGGTGAATCATTTGCAGAATAAAGGTCATAGCCGGCACTTCCGGGGGTTGCCTGAGTGGGCATGACGGCAGATGCTCTGCATTTTTTAAATCGGATTTGCATAAAATTTCCTTTCCCGGAACAGGCTCTTATGTCTGAATGCCCCGATAGAACAGACCTCGTGTCATTTGACGGGGCTTTTCATTGCTGCCATGACGATATGCCTGTAAAACGGCAGCAATGGCTTCGGGCTTCTGTTCGTCTGTAAAATCAAGCAGCAGAAAATCAGCGTGGGACAGCTCCTCCAGCCGATCCGCCATCCAGATGGGCACAGCATTGCACAGCTCTGTATATTCCTTCTGACAAAGCACCGGAAAGCAGCGTTTTGTCCGGTCAATCAGATGTCCGGTGCAGCGTTTGCAGCCCACCTCATTCTGAATGGGGCAGCTGCGCATGAGCATAACAGGCAGCTTACCGTAAGCATAAATACCTACCGGTACATCTGCATGGAGCGCAGCAGACTGCTTCCATGTCAATTCCGGTGAAAGGAGCAGATCCGCAGCACCATCTGCTTCATAGACGGATGCACTCAAGGAATTGACCGTATGCAGATCCATACCGCCATGGAGCACAAAGCCCAGTTCTTTTCCCATGCGAAGCTGTGCCGGATTTTCACAAATCAGATGCGTCCAGCCCTGTGTCCGAAGCAGCCGCAGCTGCTGTTTCAGCAGCTGTTCATCCGCTGTAAAGCGGGGAGCCTGCAAGAGATAAGATTCCTTGCAGGGGATTTTCAGTGCCAGCGGCACAGGAATCACACACTGTTCTTCCGGCAGCATCTGCAATGCATGGAGCTGCCCGGCAGTACGCACACGAATGCGCAGTGCCGGACGGCTGCTTTTCCGGAAATATGCATGGGGCAACGGGGAAATATCATGGCAGATTTCATAACAGGGGGTATGGCTCTGCATCCGTGCAGCATCCATTTGCTCCGTACATGTCCTCCGCAGTGCATTCAGTGCAGATGCCGGCAGCATATGCTGTCCATCACATTGACATTCGATTTTGCGTAAGTGATAAATGGTATCACCCAGTTTGGAGAGCTGCCGTTCCAGCTGTTCTGCATCGGTTGCTTTTTTCTGTGCCGGCTGAGGCACAGCACCATATACCGTCACATGATTTCCGTCATCATCGGAAGCCGTCAGCATAATGGGCGTATCTCCCTGCAAAGCGACTTTCAGATCCAGTGCAACGGGATGCGCCGGCTTCTGATACAGCTGCTGTAACTGAGGAAGAACGGATTTAGCAGCAGTTACATCCTCTTTTTCACGAATGCCGAAAAGGGACTGACGGGTTCCCGTATAGTATCCGTCTGTAAAACCGCTGCGTGAAAACACCGCACGCAGCTGTTCCAGATCGGGCTGTATGCCGCTTCGTGCCTGACGGAGTGCCGTAACCGCAGCCGCTACATATTCCGGACGTTTCATGCGTCCCTCAATTTTCAGAGAGGTCACGCCATCCTGAATCAGCTCCTGCATATGCTCGACCAAAGAAAGATCTTTGAGAGAAAGACTGCATAGACCGCTTTTTCCGCATGCAGAAAAGGGCAGACGGCATGCCTGTGCGCATCGTCCCCGATTGGCACTGCGTGAACCGATGAGTGCAGACAGATAGCACTGTCCGGAAATACTCATGCAAAGAGCACCGTGGACAAACTGTTCCACCTCTACACCACAAGCAAGGATGGGCTGGATTTCACGGCGGGACAGCTCCCGTGCCGCAACCACACGGCAGAAGCCATGCTCCTTTGCCCATCGGGCACCCTCGGGCGTGTGAATGGTCATTTGTGTGGATGCATGCAGGGGCATCTGGGGAACCATCTGGTGGATCAGAGCAGCCGCCCCTGCATCCTGTACAATACAGGCATCCACGCCGATTTTTGCTGCATATTCGATAAATTCTGCAAATGCTGGCAGTTCCTCATCCAGCAGAATGGTATTTACCGTCAGGTACAGCTTTGCACCGTAGAGATGACACAACCGGACGGCTTCCTTCAGCTCGTCCTGATTGAAATTGGCAGCACTCTGCCGTGCAGAAAATTGTTTTCCGCCTACGTAAACCGCATCCGCACCGCAGCGAAGTGCTGCAAGCAGCGACTCAGGACTTCCGGCGGGAGCTAAAATTTCGGGCAGCAGCATACTCAATTTGTACCGTTCTTGCCTTCGGAAATCGTCTTTTCAAGCGCAGCAAGACGTTCTTTCAGCTGTTGATTTTCAGCCATGACAGCATCCCGTTCCAGACGGGTTTTTCCAGCCTCATCCACATACATTTTGGACTGTGCACGGAGCTGATCCAGCTGCTGATTCACTGCATTGATGTCGTCCATCATGGTCAGTGCCACCATAATTGCAGCCGTAAACTGCGTTGCACTGGTGGAGGAAGTGGTAATTTCCATAATTTTTGTTTCCAGACTGCGGGCCAGACTGACAACATAGGAGGGCGGTTGAGAGGTTTGCAGTGTAAAATCCTTTCCGCAAACGCTGACTTTTACTTTATTGGTCATAATTGCAATTCCTTTCAGCAATGTGGCGGTCTGCCTGCATGCAGACCGCATATCATTTATATTATAATATATTTTTCAGGAAATGAAAAGACCTTTTTCTGAATTTTTCGAACTTATTCGCAGTTTTTCGATTCCTTGGCTTTCAGCTGATCCAGAATCATTTTATTGACCTTATTGATGTCGCCGCAGCCCATGGTAATGACCAGATCACCCGGCTGTGCATGTTCGCAGATATAGTCGCAGACCTGCTGGAAATTTTCATATTTGCGTGTATCGTTGGAATCCGGGTCAGATTCATCCTGAGGGAACCAGACGGCATTGGGAATTTTTTCTCCCAGCTGACGGGTGAAGATGGGAATGGTATTCTTTTCACGGCTGCCCATAATATCCGTCAGAACGGCGTGGGTGGGAATGGACAGGGATTCGGCAAATGCATCCAGATGGGTAGCGGTTCTGGAGTAGGTAAAAGGCTGGAAAACCGCCCATACCGCATGGAAGGGCATCTGCATGGCCGCCTTGAGGGTTGCCGTCAGTTCTGTGGGATGATGTGCATAGTCATCCACAAGGGTAATGCCGCAGGCTTCGCCCTTTTTGTCGAAGCGTCTGCCTGCGCCCCGGAATGTATCCAGTCCCTTAGCAGCATCCTCAAAGGATACACCCACATACCGTGCCGCAGCTATGGCAGCCAGTGCATTGAGGATATTGTGTTCACCGGCAACATGCAGGGTGATCTCGCCCAGAGCCTGTCCCTGATGCATGACGGTAAAGTGTGTTTCCAGTCCGGATACATGGCGTATATGGGTGGGATAGTAATCGTTCTTTTCAGAGCTGCCGTAGGTAATCATTTCCTTTCCGGTGATGCCCTCCACAGCCTTGCAGGTATTGGCATCGTCGCCGTTATAGATGATGACCTTGGTGGTATTCTCGCTGAATTTATGGAAGGATTTGATAATATTTTCTACGGTGCCGAAATAGTCCAGATGGTCTGCATCGATATTCAGCAGCACAGCAATATCCGGATACAGCTTCAGGAATGTGTCCACAAATTCACAGGCTTCACAGGTCATAATATCGCTGGAGCCGCTTCTGCCGCTGCCGCCGATACAAGGGAGCTTTCCGCCGATGAATGCAGAAAGGTCTATGCCTGCCGTATACAGAATCTGTGTAATCATAGAGGTGGTTGTGGTCTTGCCGTGAGTACCGGCTACACAGATGGCACGGTCATACCAGCTTGTTACAAGACCCAGCAGATCACTGCGCTCCAGAACGGGCACCCCGCTTGCTTTTGCGGCAATCAGTTCCGGATTGTCTGCCATAATGGCAGCCGTATGCACAATCAGATCGGCACCCTCAATGTTTTCAGCACGCTGCCCCATCATAACGGGAATACCCATATTGCGGACAGCCTGTAGGGTTTCCGTTTCGTTGTTGTCGGAACCGGTCAGATAGTAGCCCTTGGCATGCAGAATCTGTGCCAGCGGGTACATACCCGAACCGCCGATTCCGATAAAGTGAATGTGCTTTTTACATTTTAAAATCTCTTTGTTCAAAAAAACCACTCTTTTCTTTATTGTAAATTTAATTTATTTTGTGTATACTAAATGCAAACAGTATAATAAGCAGCAGACATTAAAAAATAGAAAGTTTTGCGCAATTATACTGTGTATATTTTTCCCGCTTTGTATCCATACTATCCCTGCGGTTCCGGATAGTCGGAGTGCACAATGCAGAACGGTTTTGCAGCACTTGCTGTGCGCAATAAGAGGAGGTCATCTTATGGAAATCACAGATATCAAAATCCGAAGAATTGTCACCGAAGGTCGCCTGCGTGCGGTTGTCTCTGTCACAGTGGACAACATGCTTGCAGTGCATGACATCAAGATCGTACAGGGGGATCAGCGGCTGTTTGTCGCAATGCCCAGCAGAAAAGATGAGAACGGTGTATTCCGTGATATTGTACATCCCATTTCGGGTGCATCCCGTAAAATGATGGAGGATGCGATTCTTGAGGCATATCAGCAGCATCTTGCGCTGATGGAAGCGGAAGCGGAAAATATGCAGGCTTCCGGTGTTCAGTAACGATAGAAATCTTTGTTGTTTTATGAGGCTGTTGCGCAAGGCGGCAGCCTCTTTTTTTATGCTTGTTTTGAGAGCCTTTTTCGCATCTTTTCGCACACATTTTTTCGGTGGATTTTGCTGCCTCCGGATCTTAAACAGACTCTGAGAGCAGAAGCCATGCTTTCAGCAGGGCAATCTGTGTTTTTGCATCGGGAATTTTTCCGTCCATCACCATCTGAACGGCTTCATGGAGCGGAATTTCCATGACATCCAGGAATTCACCTTCATCCAGCTGCTGCTGAGACGGCTCGGAGAGTTCCTGTGCCAGATACATATGGATGACCTCCGTATCATATGCAGGGGTGGGGTAAAGCTTTCCCAGATACGTATAAGACTGACAGGTGCGTCCGGCTTCCTCCTTCAATTCACGAAGACCGCACTGAGCCGGCTCTTCACCGGGTTCCAGCTTTCCTGCCGGAACCTCCAGTGTGATCTCATGCATGGGGTATCGGTACTGACGCACCATCAGCACGTTTTTTTCCTTTGTAACCGGTACCACGCAGACACCGCCGGAGTGATGTACCACATCCCGGCGCACCTCTGCGCCGTTCTCCAACCGGGCAGTATCCTGTGTAACACGGAAAATCTTCGCCTGATAAGCAAGCGTACTGGCAATGGTTTTTTCATCCAGATGCATAGAAAAGCCCTCCTGTTATTCTGTTTCTATTTCTGTTTTTGGTTCTGTTTCACAGTCCGTCTGCTGTACATCCTTTGCTGGAGCAGCATGGACTGAAACGGTTTCTTTTTTTGTTCTGAGTTTGCGGCAGATGAGCAGATAACCCATCAGCAGCAGTATGCCGGTCAGGGAGAGGACGGCACCTGCCTTCAATCCCGGTGTTTCATAAGTGAATGCAATATGGTTTTCTCCTGCCTCTACGGGCACTGCCATAAAGCCCACATCCACCTTTTCGATGTCCACCGGTTTCCCGTTGACCTGAGCAGACCACCCGTCATCATAGGGCACGCTGAAAAAGGCAAGATTCTCCTTTTCACAGGTGATTTCTGCGGTAAATCCATAGGAATCAAAGGTAAAGGATGTGCTTGCACTTGCCGCACGTGCGGCACATTCGTTCAGATAATCGTTTTTGTTGACATAGGCTTCACTGGAAGAAAGTGCTTCCATCCGGTCTCCGTACTTTTCGATTTGTTCTTCGTTGAGTACCAGCGCACGGATCAGCACATTGGAGCGTTGGCTTTCAGCCAGTGCTTCCCAATCCTCCTGTGCAATATACTGGTCAAAGGTAAAGCCCATGGGAATATAGCAGTCATTTTTATAGATCCGGAAGGAATTCTGATCCTCGTACCAGCTGAATCCCGGCAGATCGCATGTATAGGAATCTTCGTTTTCTCCCTCTTTGATTTCATCAAAATAATACTGAACGGAGAAAAGTCCTCTCAGCGCATAATGGCTTGTATCGGCACGGGATGCCACATCCCGGTCTACATCGATGGCATCATAGAATTCCATAATGGAACCGGGTACAACACTATGAAAGCAGCGCATACTGGGCAGCTCCCACAGCATGGGGTAGTTGTCTCTGTCCTTGGAGATATCCATACGGAAGAAGTTGTCCTCCTCTACTGAAAGGGTGACTTCATCCTCAGCATCAATGGCAAGATCGATGTACCGAAGTGCTGCGCTTTGGTCGTTTGCGCCAAAGTATACGACAGAAGCCGTGCATACAACAGAAGCGGTTACAGTCAGAACCAGTGCAGCTTTCAGATAGGATTTTCCTGCCTGCCGTCTTTTTGCAAGGATGATAACGGCAATCAAAGAAATCACGCAAATGGTGAGCACCAGATAGAAGTGAATGGGATATTCTGCCATGGTAAAGAATGTGATTTCATCCTCTTTCTGATTGCGTACCGGCAGTGCAGAAATGACGGCAAAGGCGGCAAGAAATGCACCGGTTATCCAGATGCCCTCTTTCAGGGGCAGCTTTTCCGTTTTGCAGTCCAGTGCTTTTGCGGTCATCATGGCCATAATCAGAATGGGCATAAAGTACCAGCGTGCATAATAGGAGCCGTTGAGCATGTAGAAGCAGCTGTTCAGCACTGGAACAAAGGCGCAGATCATACAGATGATGACCAGCCGCTTTGCCCAGTGACCGTCCCTGTGTTTCAGGAAAGCAATGACGCCCACCATAGAGAACAAGGGCAGATATCCGCCGATAGATGCCCATTTGGCTGTATTGCTGCTGAACAGATTGGGGCGTGCCGGCACATCCGGTATCATGAAGAAGCTCTGAATAATCCGCCAGATTCTGGTTTTGTCATTATAGGCAACCAGATCCAGTCCATACAGATGCTCTGTAATGCGGTAGTTGCTCAGCAGTGCCAGTGCAGACGGAAGCAGCAGGACACAAGCCATCATCACGCCGAGGATGGCTTCCAGAAGAATCTGGAAGAATTTTTTCGGCGTTGCCGGAAAATCCTTGGAAAAGCAGCGTACAATAAAGTACAGCACCAGAAAAACGACTTCGCCTGTAAAGAAAAAGTAGTTGATGGCTGCCATCAGTGCCACAGTCAGTGCAAATACACCTTTGCGGTTTTTGCAGACCAGCTCCTCCATGGCGATGAGCATCAAGGGGAAAAATGCGGTGACATCCTGAAAATGGTTGAAGAACAGATTGAAGAGCTGGAATCCTGAAAATGCATACAAAAGGCCGCCGATTACAGCTGCATTCCGGCTTTTGACAAATCGCTGGATGTAGGCATAGGCTGTCAGTGCAGCGATGCCATGCTTGAGTGCCAGCAGAACCGGCATGGCATAGATTGCCCATGCATCGGGCAGCAGTGCATCGATCCAGAAAAAGGGACTGCCCAGCAGATAAAATGCATAGGAGCCGATAAAGTTCGCACCCAGATCGGTATACCAGTTCCAGCCGAAGCTGCCGCTTTCCACTGCTTTGCCGGCAAGATGATAGAACGGAATCTGCTGGGCATTGTAGTCGCCGTAGTAGATAAAATATCCCTTTTCAGCAATCATAATGGGTACAAGGACAGCCAGCAGGGAGAGAAAGCCTAAAATAAATGCCAGAAAATAGCCGGATTTCCAGCAGGATTTGACTTGAAGTCGGGGAGAGCTCTTTTGCATAACGGGTAAACCTCCGGAAAAATTGCAGGGGAAGGAAACTTCTTCCTGAAAATGCATATACTAAAATAGATATCAGCGAACAGGGGCATTGCTGAGGAACGCCTTGCCGTCAGGCAGCGTATCAATGAAACCATAGGATGGCCCACGTCCGTCTCTGGGGATGGCTGCACTGCCGGGATTCATGATATAAATACCGTTATCATAGGTACACAGCTGTTCATGGGTGTGACCATACAGAACGATATTGCATCCCTTGTCTCTTGCCGTAGAAACCAATGTTTCCAGACCATAGTTCACGCCGTACCGGTGACCATGTGTGGCAAAAATCCGGTGCCCCGGCGCAATATCCAGCGTCAGGCATTCAGGCTGGGAACTGCCGTAGTCGCAGTTTCCCTTGATGTAGTGGAATCTGGGCTGCAAGCTGGGAAAGTCATCGATGATCCGGAGATATTCTTCTTCGCCGTCACCCAGATGAATAAAAGCATCGGCGTTCATATTTGCAAGAACAACAGAGCTGAGTGCTCTGTATCTTCCGTGGGTATCGGAAATGACAATTATACGCATCATAAGCACCTCGATATAAGAATTGAATGCGAACATTCTCTTATATTATAGCACAAATGAATTTATATGACAACTGATTTTTTTGAGAAAGGGGTATTTTTATGGAAAAAACCTCCATGAATCCGGAGCAGCTGAACGGTCTTTTAAAGACCGTGGGGAAAAAGCTGGGGATACCGCCGGATCAGCTGCGCAGCGCACTGGAATCGGGTCAGCTTCAGGAAGCCACAAGAAACATGCGTCCGGAGGATTCCAAGAAGCTGCAGTCTGTTTTGGGAAACCGTGCGCAGATGGAGAAACTGATGAAAAGTCCACAGGCAAAGGCACTATACGAAAAGCTGACGGGTAAGAAATCATCGTGAGGTGAGCGGACATGGATGATTTACTCGGAAAAATGCAGTCTATCCTGTCTGATCCGGAAAGCATGCAGCAGATACAGGAGCTTTCAAAGCTGCTGGAGACAGGGGATGGAACAAAGGCGGAGACGGCTGCACAGCCGGAAGAATCATCTGATGCGTCAGCAGAGGAGCAATCGGGCAGCGGCGGCATAGATCTTGGGATGCTGATGCAGCTGTCTTCATTGATGAGCAGCGCAGAGCAGGATGAGGATGCTGCTCTGCTGCTTGCCCTCAAACCCCATCTCAAGCAGGAACGGCAGAAAAAGGTAGATCGTGCCATTCAGCTGATGCGGCTCATGACCGTCTGGAAAACCCTGAAGGATACAGGAATGTTAAAGGATTTTCTGTAAAAAGAACGGGGGGATTGCATGGCAGATTATACAAGACAGGATGGAAATGCAATGCGCAGGGATGCCATGCAGCGTGCACGTCAGATGCAGCAGCGTGTGCCCTATCGGAAGAAAGTGCCGGCGGATGAGATTGATGCATACTTACCGTTTCGGGAGGAAAGTGCAGAGCCGGTTCAGCATCGGAATCTGCCCCATGAGCAGACCATGCATACAGGTTCCGCCGGCAGGAATGGGGCATCTGGTTTTTTCCCTTTTCCGGCGGGAATGGCAGGCGGCATTGAACATTTGCTGGAACAGATTGATACAGACCGGATGCTGATTCTGGCGTTGCTTGTCATGCTGTATAAGGACGGCAGCGATAAAAAGCTGATGATGGCGTTGGCATATTTACTCACATAACAGGGAGGATAAAGCATGGAGACGTTCAGCTTCTGGATGATTTGGGTGACTTTAGGTGCAGGGATGTTTATTTATTATCTCCGGCGGTTTCATACCATCCGTTCTCTGCTTTGGGGCGTACTCAGCGGACTTGCCGGTCTGCTGCTGCTACATTACTGTGGGGGATGGATTGGATTTTCTCCGGAGGTGAACCTGTTCAACATCATGCAGGCAGGGATTCTGGGCATTCCCGGGGTGATTATGATGACCGTGCTGCATTTTGTTTTATAACAGCAAAACCGAGAAGAGCTGGCTTCTCGGTTTTGCTGTTTTTATCCATCAATGAGCATTTGAATGGGAATGCTCTTTTTATTGTGCAGAACAGGAAATCCCCCGTTCATTTATGCCTTTTATTCTTCACAGTCGTAAAGCTCAACCCATGCATCACGATTACGGCACATATTTTTCAGAATTACGGCATCAAAAATATTCAGCTTGTTATCATTATTTACATCCTTGAATTCCATGGGGTTGGATGAAAGGGAATCCATACCGATCAGATATTTGTTCATCTTTACGCAGTCCATTACAGAAATCTGGTCATCGCCGTTCAAGTCACCTCTGTAGCCCATCAGTCTGGGTGTTTTTACAATCCACTTCTGATGTGTATCCCCCTGAAATGCGCTTTGTTCAATATTTGCGCCGGATTCAGAAGCACTGCCTGCCACCTGAATACAGCTTTGACCGCCTGTACATTGTGTAACAATGCTGCATGTTCCGTCACCATTGTCTACAAACCGGAAGCATTGAGCAGGGGAGCCGGTATTTTCATAAATGCCGATATTGGTTCCGTCCGCAGTATTTGCATAATAAACATCAAGGAGATAGGTTTCGCCGTCTTCAAGCTTGGAGTAAAGGTAATAGGAACCATCTCCGGCACTTTTCACCGTCCAGATATTCTGTTTCATGCTGCCGGTGCCGTATTGACAAATATTTGCCATATTGAATGCATCACCGTTTTCCACGCCGAGATAGAGAGAGGAGTTTGCATTCTGAAAAGCAAGCAGTGTGCCGTCCGGAAAATCCAGATATTTTGTTTCAGGCTGGGGTTCAGTTGTCGTTGTGGTGGTTGTAGTGGTTTCTGAACCGGATGAAATGGTCGTTGCAGTCGTGGTAGTAGTTGTTGTGGTTGTGGTTTCGGTATATTCCGGAAGTGCATTTTCCATATCGAATCTTCCGTCTTCATCTTTTATTTGAGTCCACATATAGCGCAGAAGCCATCCGTCAAAATCAGTGATTTCCATAGAGGAACCAGCCATCATAATGGAGGTACCGTTTCCGGGGAAGCCTCCGGGTGGAAATCCGTCTGATTCACCTTCGCCGCCGTAGAAGTCGGTTATGCCGAATGCATGACCTACCTCATGAACCTGAACATGAGGGAAAGCTCCGTCCAGCATATTCAGATAGGCTGTATCAGAAAGACGCTGTCCCCAGTCGCCGCCGCAGCCGCCGATGGACGGGAAGCCCTGAGTTGCCCACATATACATATCAAAACGCTTGTCCAGACCGCCGGGATAATTGTAAGCGTCAAAGTCCGGGTCGAGTCTGTTTTCAAAATGATACATACGTGACAGCTCATCCGGCGCATAGGGTTCAAGGTTCGGAATTTCCTCCACACCGTTTGAGGTGTCGTACTGACTGTCGTAGTACTTGGTGGTGGTGTAAATGATTTCGTCCGGCTGCGGGTCTACAATACAGTTTTCATCCAGAACAGCCCAGCCAACAATTTTTACATCAATATGGTCATAAGGCCAGTTCTCATATCCCACAAGGTAATCCGTCCATGCATTGATGGAATCGGAGAGCATTTCTTCAAAGCCCTGACGCTGTTCAAGTGTCAC
>JBJERF010000050.1:0-5598 GCA_051882115.1 Ruminococcus sp.
TCGGCTACTTCCTGAGCGGCAAGTGGAAAACCCGCAGGCTGCTGATTGATAAGAAGAAATAGACCTGCAGGTTCTTTGCAGGGAAAACGAAAATGACGGCAGGACCTTGACGGGCCTGCCGTTTTTCGAATTTCCGTGTCTGTGGGCTGGGTATTTTCGGATGAAAACTGCGGAAAAGGCAGTTGACAAAAGGGAACTGTTTCGATAAAATGAAAGCACTAAATCATGGTTTAAAAGGATGACTGCGGCCCGCAGCAGAATCCGCCAGTGAAGGAGAGTCCCGATGCAGCTGAAGTTACCGCATGAAATCAAATCGGAAGAAACCAAAAAGAAAATCATGGACGCCACGGAACGGATGTTGGTCCAGTATGGCTTCAAATACCTGACGGTGCGCAATATCTGCGATGAAGCAGGTGTGGCCTACGGCTCGTTTTACCATCATTTCGGCAATAAGGAAAATGTGATTTATCAGTTCACTTGCCAGCTTTTTCAAAAGGTGCGGGAGGATAATCCTGTGCCGGACTGGATCGATCCGGATGACTATATCAAAAACTGCCTTTGGTATTTCCTGGTCTACGGATGCTTCTGCGAGATGCTGGGCAAGGAGTTGGTCAAGTACCTGTATACCAATTGTCCCCAGGAGATGTTCGCGGAGGTGTACCGGAAGGAGATCGTTCCCCGGCTGTTCCGGGCCGATGAAATGGGGTATCTGGATTCGGACCGGAACCATGTTCCTTTTAAGGAGGAGCCTGTTCAACTGCTGAGCAAAGATCTGGACATCACCTATAAGGGCGTTCTGCTCTGGTGGAGCAGCAGTTCCGGGGAGGATGCGGAGCCTTTCCACGAAACCATGGAGCATATCTGCTTCAATATGCTCTATTCCTACTGCTCGGAGCTGTACCAGAATGCGGATTATCCCCATGAGCTTCTCACGGACCTGCCTGATTTTCCGGGAAGCATCCGGATCGATAACATATTTGCCGGGAAGGAAACATAAGCATATCTCCACAGAGCCGTCCGAGATGGGCGGCTCTTATTTTGCATAAAAGAGAAGGTGATTTTTCTATATAAGAGCTAAAACTTCGTTGATGTGCAGGTTGGTATGGGCAGTCAAGCAGCCGTAATCCACAGAAAACAGACTATGGAGGGCATAGATGGTCACCTTCCGTACATTCAAACAGGCAAAAGACTCATCATCCGAATAAAGATAGTCGTAGTGGGCGGACATTTGAAAACCATGCAGATGCAGCCATCCAGACAGCGGTTACTGCGCCCATTACCGTCATGGCCGTTATATGAAAGGAAGAATAGCAGGATCGTTGAATCGACCTCTGCGGGAAAAGAGATATTTTATTTATACAAAAGAACCAAAAAATTTGGGAGTGACTTGACGGGCTGCTGCATGGATGCTATATTATATGTGTGAAATAGATCGTGGTTTATTTCGTGATTTTATTAACGGATGCTGAAATATGAGCTGATATTGTGCAAAGGAATGCCCTTACCGCCGGATATCGCCCAGAAGGAGGATGCGCTATGTCTGAAGAAGTAAGGAATCCCCAAGCAATCGATCTTATAGATGGACCGGTGGGCAAAACATTGACGCTTTTTTCGGTCCCGTTTGTTATCAGTACATTACTGCAGACGCTGTATTCTACAGTGGATACCGTGGTAGTGGGACAGGTCTTGGGCAAGGAGGGGCTTTCTGCTGTATCCAACGGGAGTCAGTTGATGCAGATGATCTATATGATCTGCATTGGCTTTTCCACTGCAGGCCAAGTGCTGATCGCTCAGGCCGCGGGAGCGAAAAACTATGGGAAGGTGCAGAAAATCATCGGCAGCCTATGTGTCCTGGAGATCCTGTTCTCCCTGGTGCTTAGTGCCTTCTGTGTCTGCTGCAGCGGATGGCTGCTGGATATACTGCATACACCGGAGGAGGCACGGCAGCAGGCGGCCTACTATGTGATCATTTGCGGTGTTGGTGTGCTGTTTACCGGTATGTACAATATGTTCAGCGCAATTCTGCGGGGCCTTGGGGACAGCAAACATCCGCTTTTGTTTGTCGTAATTTCCACCAGCGTCAATCTGGCGCTGGATCTGCTGTTCGTCATCGTATTCCACTGGAATGTTGCCGGCGCGGCATTGGCGACAATTATCGGGCAGCTGGTCAGCGTCATTTTCAGTATCGTTTTTTTGTCGCACCATGAAGACAGTTTCCATTTCCGGTTGGAGTGGCGCATGCTGAAGGCGGAAAAAGAAAGCGCGGTGCAGCTCGTAAAACTGGGTGTCCCAATGTGTATTCAGAGCGCTGCCGTGCAGTCCAGTTTTTTATTTGTCAGTCACATGGTCAATAACCTTGGCTTGACCGTCAGCGCCGCTTTCGGTGCCATGCTGAAGATCCGGAACATCCCCGGTGTGCTGACTCAGGGCTTTGGCCTGGGTGCCAGCAGTATGATCGGTCAGAACCTGGGGGCGAAAAGGCAGGACAGAGTCAAGCAGACGGTGAACTGGTGTATTTTCTTGACAAGTATCGTCAATCTGTTCTTTGGGATTTTTTTTGCGCTGTTTCCGGAGCTTTGTTTCCGGCTGTTCACGCAGGATGCGGATGTACTGGACTATGCAGGGATTTGTATGTTTGCATTGATTTTGGAGTTGTTCGGTAAGTCGGTTATGCCGGCATGTAATGCGTTGGTCAGCGCACAGGGCTTTGTTCAATTCGGTATGGTGGTGGCTTTCCTGGATGCCTTTGCGGGCAGAGTGTTTCTGTGCTGGCTGTTTGGTTCCGTATTTGATTGGGGAGCGCTGGGATTTTTCCTGGGCTATACCTGCGGAACATACATGACGGCGATTCCGGTATTTGTGTACTATGTCAGTGGCCTGTGGAAGAAACGCGCAGTGCTGAATTGAGAGGATCTTCCTGGAAAACCTGCAGAACAAGCGAAAGTATGTCTTTTTAGAATGCCGGAGCCTGCGGTTTTTGTTTGTTTGAAAGGAGGGGGCATTGTGGATAATACATATTTGCGGGAATTTCTTGTTCTGGCAAAACTCGGAAACTATCATGCTGCATCGGATGAACTGTTTATTTCCCAATCTACGCTTTCCAAACATATTCAGATTTTGGAAAAAGAAACGGAGTGTGAACTGTTCCTTCGTACGGCGAAGGGAATTGTGCTTACAGAAGCCGGACGTCAGCTGATCCCCTACGCGAACCGCATCATTCAGGTTGAAGATCAGATGCTGTACACGATGACACGAAAGCCTGCGATCGGCGGGGAAAACTGCATTTCGATCGCCTCGGAGTATTTCTGGCTCAGCGGTTTCCTCAGCAAATTCATGCGAAAATATCCGCAGTATACGGTGAATTGTCAGGTCGGCGCACGAAAGAGCGCGAAAAAGGCCCTGAGGGACAACTGCGTGGAGCTGGGCTTTGCCAAAGCCTACCTCGCCACGGACAGTGACCTTTTCTCTGCGCCCTTCGGCAGAGAGCGGCTTTATGCCATCGTGTCAAAGGAGGATCCTTTGGCGCAAAGCTCCGGTGTTTCGCTGCAAGCTTTGCGGGACAGAAAGTTTCTGATGCCCTCCAAGGATGTGACACATACCGGAAATCTGATCCGAATGTGTCAGCAGGCCGGCTTTATGCCGGATGTCGCCGCATTCGTCAGTCCGGAGTATAACCTTTTCCATATGGTGCAGAATCACTTTGGAATTTCCGTGCTGTATGTGGATCCGGGGTGTTTGGAAGTGTGGAAGGAGCTTGCGGCGATTCCGGTGGAACCCAAAAGTGAGGTACAGGGGGCGATTTGCTGGCGTAAGGATGTGGAGCTGAGCCCCGGCGCGAAGCTGCTGCGTAAATTCGCGGTAGAGGAATTTCCGAGAGTATTGTAAGCTGCAAGCTATTTGCAGAACAGGAATATTGGCAGAGCAGTGAAATGTGCAATACTAATAAGAAAACATTGTAGGGCGAGAGAGAAACGGTATAGCTTACGGCTATGCCGTTTCTTTCATGTGCGCCCAGCGGGCGCATGTTTCAAAGGGTGAAAGTCCCAAATCCGCCCGACAGCGGGAAGGATATAGCCAAGAGCAAGGGTGTCCTGGGCAACTGGGAATCTGAAGGAAGCTGGAGGCAAATCACTGGCCTGACGAACAGAAATCATGAAGGCTGAATATGTGGGTAAGGCTGCATGACAAGTCGAAGCCCAATAGCTGTACGGAAACATATTCAGTAGCCATGGCGGGTATATGGTGAGAAGGAACATGCGAGTACCTGGGAAGATCCTGCGGATATGCGGAGTTTTTTTACAAGGCATGGTTGAAACAAGTCGTAAAATGAGCGCATTACATTTTGTTTATCACTCACATCACATGACTTTATGTACGCTGTGAAGCCATGCTCACGAAGCTGCTGCGCACCGCGTTCCAGCTTTGTTTCCGTACGTCCTGCCAGCACAATTATTTTGTGTCGATCCATGTGCTTTGCAGCTTCCAGACCCATACCGCTGCCGCCACCTGTAATAACACAAACTTCCATTCAATCCCCTCCTTAAGATTAGAACACGCAGAGGATTGTCAAAATGGCGGCCACTGCAACAGGAACACTTACGGTATCGTTGCCATTATGGGAATACAACTCCGCACCTGACGAAAAGGGAGCCGTCAGCAGAGAAAACAGTACACATTTCCACCATGCAAACGGACTGACCAAAAGCAAAACAGCTGCTCCCGTTACGAAAGAGGTAACGGCCATAGCTGCCGTCCCCTCCCAGGTCTTATGAGGATCGGCGTGATGGAGCTTTATATGGTGTGTGCCAAACTTCTTCCCAACCAGCGCGGCTGCCGTATCCGCCACGCCCCAGACAAGGATCGCGGTAACAGCAATAAACGGCTTATCCAGGACTCCGCAGCACACCGCTGCCAGAGCAATATGCGTACCAAATAAAAGAAACAGGCTCTTTTTTACCTCGCCCGGCTTCCGCTCCATGAACAGATTTGGATAGCCTTCCCACTTTTCCAGCATACACAAAACAGGATAAACAGCAAGACAAAAAACAATGGCGCAAACTACGGCAGCGACCCAGTTTTCTGCCACATACAGCATAAAGATAACGGATGCCAAAGCAGGGAATTGTAAAAGTTTTCGAGATACCTCCTTCGGCAGTTTCAAGCACAGGCGCAAAATTACGATCACAGCAACAATCCCCACAAGAAACAGTAAATACCAGCCCATGCAGCGCAGTACCTGCATGAGCAGCGTGCAGGATGCAATAAGTTGCCTGTAATTGATGCACAGCATGGTAATACCCAAAACAGTCAGAACGGCTCCTGTTACCAATCCAACCGTCCGGTTGTTGAATTTGTTTGCGAACTGCGCCGATACGATAGACGCAACAGTTTCCGTAGCAATACAGAGGATTAAAATCGGCCAATCCTCAAAAATAATGGTCGGGTCAATGACAGAATGACTGACAAACGCAATCAACGCTGTAAATGCCATAATAAATGTGCTTGTTCCGACAGCCGGTTTTCGATCCATTCCAAGAAACGCAGTAAACACCACCAGCATCATCATGCCTCCGCCGGAACCGACAAAGCCGGTGCCGA
>JBJERF010000051.1:0-24871 GCA_051882115.1 Ruminococcus sp.
ATCAGGAAAAACATTGCAATAAAAATCAGAACTGTGCTGTAGACACGGGCATATTCCGCCCAGCTTTTTGCCCATTGCAGATACCATCCCAGACCGGACTGTACGCCCAGCATTTCCGCCGAGAGCAGTGCGCTGAAAGAAGAACATACCCCCATGAACAGTCCGTTGAATAGTGCCGGCAGTGCCGATGGAATTGCGACATGCAGTAATATATAACGCTCAGAAGCCCCCATAATCCGTGCAGTTTCAATCCAGCGTTTTTCTGTGTTCCGAATGGCAGAACTGAGATTTAATGTAATCGGGAACCAGACGGAAAGGAAAATGAGGAAAATACCGGCACTGTTGGAATTGGGCATCAGCGTCATGACAATGGGGAGCCATGCGATTGCTGGAATGGGTCCGATGAATTTCAAAATGGGAGATAGCCAGTAATTCCAGATGCGGCTCCATCCCATCAGGATGCCGCTGATCATGCCGAATAGTACACCGAAGAAAATGCCCTCTGCCAATCGTTTGAACGAAGCAATAGCGGATTCGATCAGTGTATCGTAATAGTCTGGGATCGTTTGCAGGATCTGATCCGGACTGGGCATGTACGGCAATTTTAATGTGCCGGTTTTCAGGGTAGCAATATCAAATACTTCCAGTAAAACCAAGGCAGCCGACAGTGACCAGGCAATATAGCAGAGCTTTTTTTGGAGGGTTGAAAGAAAAAATGAGATAACTGCTAAGAGCACATAGAGCACCAATCCCCACATCAGAAGAAGTGGATAAGTATGACTGGTGTAATTCTTGGGATAGGTGTTCGGGATGCCTAAGTGTATTAGAAGAATACCGCCCATTACAGCAGCTGGAAACAGCAGTCGGCATACAATCCGGATTCTAACAGGATTTCGACTATGTTTTTTCAATATCAGTCCCTCCAGAGTACAATTATAAAAAACTTATAGCAGATTTGATCTAATATTGGATATCGTCTGATGATTATTATAAAGCAAGGTACAGAAATTGCAAAGGGCCAATTTTGAAGTGTCTTGCCATGACAATTCTAACCTTACACAAAAATAAGATACCGGCCCATCATTTGAGAAATTTTGATATCTGAAAACAAGATTTTATTTTTGATTTCGCTTTTGTCCCTATGGAATAATTGGGAATTGTATCTTTGCTTTTTGCAATTTTTGGCGTAAAATAGAAGCATAGATCAGGTGAGAATAGATTGTTGCAACATAGACCTAATCCTACTGTTTCTATATGAAAAGTATGAAAAAGAAGGTGGCAGACTTGACCGGAAAGGAAATATTCAAGAAGGCAGTAAAATTGGAGAAAACTGAGCGTGTGCCAGTTATAATTCTCTCAGGTGGTGTCTGGGCATACAACCAGAGCGGAAAGTCGCTGCAGGATTCGTTCGATATGGAACCGAGCGAATCCGCAGCATACTGGATCCAGACCAACGAGAAGATCCAATCCGACTTGATCTGGTGTGCAGCTGGCTGCAACCATCTGGCACTGAGAGCCCTTGGTGCAAAGACAGATTTTTCGGTATGCGGTGCTGCGGCAACGACACAGCCCTTTATCGAAAAGCCGTCAGATGTAGATAAGCTGGACATTTCCGCACTGGAAAAAGACGAAGGCATTTTGAAAATGGTGGAGAGCGCAAAGATCATGAAAGAAAAGATCGGCGATCAGACCATGCTTGCTATCAGCCAATGGGGGCCCATGACACTTGCAGAATTGATGATCGGTGCAACACCATTTATGCTCATGCTGAGAAAGGATCCAGAAGGTGTCAAGTACATGATGGATTTCACGACAGAAGTCTGTGTAAAATATTACCAGATGTTTGTGAATGCAGGTGCAGAACATATTTCTCAGGCAGAACCGTGTGCGTCTGGTGATATGATCAGTCGAAAAATGTTCGAAAAAATTGCACTTCCATATATGCAGAAGGTCAATAAACGAATGGATGGTTCCGTATTCTCTAAAATGATTCACATCTGTGGCAATACCAATAAAATTTTAGAGATCTTGCCGGAGACAGGTGCAGACATGTTTTCCATGGACTATAAGGTGGAAACAGCATATGCCCGTGAGATATTGGATGGAAAAATGGCATTCGCCGGGCAGTTGGATCCCAGTGCAGTTATGCTCATGAGCGATACCTCTACAGTCAAAGCAAAGGCAAAATCGTGTATTGAGGAAGCACAATGGGAAAAAGGCGGCTATATTCTGATGCCGGGCTGCGATCTGGCACCAGCAACGCCCTTGAAAAACATACAGACTATGGTAGAAACAGCGCATGCGTATCAGCAGAAGATCTGACATCTATTTATGCAGAGACAGGCACAAAGCAAATTTTGTCTTAAATCATACTATTTCTATATGATTCATAGAGTTAAGCGTAAGTATAAAGAGAGAGGTAATGAATATGTCTGAAAAAATGATGAAGGAACTGGCACAGGCAGTTGTAGATATGGACGAAGACGAGGTAGCACATCTGGCAAATCAGTGTGTTGCGGATGGCATTGATGCATTTGAAGCAATTGACAAGGGTTTGACTGCTGGTATGGAGGAAGCCGGGAAGCTATTTGAAGAAGAAGAATATTTCGTACCGGAGCTGCTGTCCTGTGCAGATGCTATGAACGTGGGCATTGATATTCTGAAGCCCTATCTGACAGTGGACAGTTCTCAGGAAAAGCACAAAGTGGTCATCGGAGTTATTGAGGGCGATACACACGATATTGGAAAAAATCTGGTTGTACTGATGCTGGACACTGCCGGTTTTGATGTAACAGATGCAGGCCGTGATGTTCCGCCGGAAAAGCTGGTGGATATTGCTGTAGAAAATCAGGCGGAGATCATTGTCATTTCCACTCTGATGACAACCACGATGGATGCCATGGAAGAAGTGATTCATATTCTGAACGAACGGGGCATCCGTGAGCAGTTCAAGGTTATGGTGGGTGGCGGTCCGATATCACAGGCATTTTCTGATAAGATCGGCGCAGACGGCTATTCAAAAAATGCCGCAGATGCAGTAAAGCTGGCAAAAAAACTGGTATCCGTAGAATAATGGAGGTATTGTTATGGCAGTTGAAGTATTTTCTCCGAAGGAACGTCTGGTTCGTGTTCTGAACAAAGAAGAAGTTGAGCGTCCGCCGGTTATCTGTCCGGGCGGCATGATGAATGCGGCAATTGTAGATGTCATGAACCGTAATCACCATGTCTTGCCGGAAGGACATCATAACGCAGCCGATATGTCTGCGCTGGCATATGACGTGCATCACGATACTGGTTTTGAAAACTTTGGTATCCCATTCTGTATGACGATTGAGGCAGAGGTGCTGGGCAGTGAGATCAATTATGGCACATTGGAATGTGAGCCGAAGATTCAGAAAGAACGGTATGCATCTTCCGCAGATGTAGAATTTGTTCCTTTGGGCTCCATTGAAAAGAATCATCGTGCAGCTGCAGTGATTCAGTCCATTTACGAGTTGAGCCAGAAACATCCGGATATTCCCGCAATCGGCAGTGTAACAGGTCCGGTCAGCACAGCTGCATCCATTGTTGATCCCATGCGGTTTATCAAGGATCTGCGCAAAGATAAGGAAAATTCTCATAAAGTACTGGAATATGTTACACAGCATATTCTGGAATTTGCAAGACACATGGTCGATAACGGTGCGGCTGCTATTTCTATTGCAGATCCTACTGCAACCGGTGAAATTCTGGGACCGAAGATGTTTGGCGAATATGCGGTGCCTTATCTGAATAAAGTGGTAGACGGCATTCATGAAATGGGCGTTCCTGTCATTGTACACATTTGCGGTCATATGGATATGGTCAAGGCAGAATGTGCAAATCTGCATTCCAACGCACTGAGTGTAGATGCCTTTGTGAATCTGAAAAAGATCAAAGATGAATATAACCAGATTACCACTATGGGCAATCTGAGTACGATTATGCTTCAAAATGGAGAGAAGGACGCTATAGCAAGACGGACGGAACAGCTGGTTCATGATGGAATCAATATTCTTGCCCCTGCATGCGGACTTTCTACATCTACACCTCTGGAGAACATCCGCACATTTACGGATGCTGTTCGGTCAGGATGCCGTACATGAACTTGAAAAGGAGGCGGCAGCATTGCCAAAGGTCTATTTTAAAAATCAGGACGTTACAATTGAAGTAAAAAAAGGGACCACAATTTTACAGGCAGCAAGAAATGCGGGTATCATGGTGGAGTCTCCCTGTGATGGTATTGGCACTTGTGGAAAATGTAAAGTCAATATTGGCTCAGAGGGACAGAAGAACATTGTGTATCATGACCATATGCATAAAGTTTCAGAAGAGGAATTCGCTGCCGGTTATGTGCTGGCATGTCAAGCGGAAGTAGAAGAAGATATCACAGTTCTGGTGGAATCTACTGCAAAGCAGAATCGTTCTCTAAAGATCCTCAATGACGGTGTCACATTTCAGTATGATATTCAGCCGTATATCACCAAGAAATTCACTGGCACATGCACAGAAGTATACGGCGGCGAAACACTGCTGGGAACAGAAGAAGGAGACACCACGGACAAGCTTTATGGCATTTCCATTGACATTGGCACAACGACGATTGTCAGCTCTCTTGTGGATATGAAAACCGGAAAGGAACTTTCCTCTACATCAGCACTGAATCCACAGGCACTTCATGCACAGGATGTCCTGACACGAATCAAGTTTGCCTCAACGCCAGAGGGTTTGAAAGAGATGTACGAGACTGTAGTTGCCGAGTTCAATCGCATGGTAGATATTCTCTGCCATGACAATCAGGTAGATCGTAAATATATTTACGAAGCAGTTTACAGCGGCAATACCACCATGATACACCTTGCCGGCAATCGGAATCCTCAATCACTGGGAAAATTTCCGTACACACCGGTGCTGTACGGCGGCTGCTATGACAGGGCAAGCGAAAACGGTATTCGTATATCGCCCTTTGGTCTGGTTTATTATCCGCCCATTATTTCCTCCTACGTTGGACCGGATATCACTTCCGGTGTTCTTTCTACAACATTGAACAAGCGAAAGGGAACTGTTATTCTCATTGATATTGGCACGAACGGAGAAATGGTCATTTCCAGAAACGGCTCTCTGTCAGCCACTTCTACAGCGGCGGGCCCGGCTTTCGAGGGGATGAATATCACATTTGGTATGCGTGCCGGAGAGGGTGCCATTGAATATTTTGAGATCCGGGACGACAGGTCTATTGAAATCAAAACCATTGGCAATGCACCGGCAAAGGGCATCTGCGGAAGCGGACTGTTCGATATTGTTGGTGAACTGGTACGTGTAGGCATCATTACCAAAACCGGACGATTTATCAAGGCAAGCAAGTTGGAGGATACAGATCCGCTGAAAGAACGCCTTACGGAATATGAAGGCAAGCCTGCTTTTGAATTGGCAGACGGTGTCTATCTGACCATTAGCGACATCCGACAGGTTCAGCTTGCAAAGGGCGCAGTCCGTTCCGGTATTGAAGCACTGATGATGAGTCAGGATGTGCCAGTTGAAAAAGTGGACAGCGTTCTGATTGCGGGTTCATTCGGCTATCATCTCCGTGCCAAGAGTCTGGTCAATCTTGCGCTGCTGCCTAAGGAATTCGCAGACAAGATTGAATTTGTAGGAAATACTTCCAAGACAGGCGGTATTGCATTTCTTCTGAATGCAAAACTTCGGGACGAGATGCAGCAGCTGGTGTCAGATATTCTGTGCGTGGAGCTTTCCACAATTGATGGATATAACGATCTGTTTGTAAAATGTCTGAACTTTTGAGTGACTTATAGGAAAAAGCTGGAGACTTGTTGTATCACATCAGTTTCCAGCTTTTTATAAAGCATACCAACATCCAAATTGCAAAAGGAGAGTGCCATATGAAAAATACATTTGTGTGTCCCAGTCTTGAAAACGGCAATATCAGCCAAGGAGAACAGAAATTCGGACAGTTGGCATCGCTGAGCGGAAAAGCAATGTATCAGGCGGCACTCTTGAACCGGACAGAAAGTGAGAGCGATTTTTTAAAAATACCACTGAATTATAACACAGAACTCATCGCATTTGGCGGAAACATTGTATGGAACGGCAGGCGTTTTATTTCCGGCGGCTATATGATGCAGAACATAGATGAGATTGAATCTCTGCTTCAATTGGAATACCAGGATGGTTTATTCGATCAGGTGTATGCCTGTCTGGAAGAAGCCGCACCCTCTGACAAGATTTTACTCTGCGTAGAAGGTCCCTTTTCTGTGCTGTGCGCACTGATCGACATGCTGCGTGTGGTCAGAGGCATGAAAACACATCGTCAGCTGATCACAGATGTTTTAGAGCATATGACGGATATTCTCAGCCAATATCTGATTCGGGCATTGCAGCTCCATGTCAAAGTGATATCGCTTGCCGATCCGGTAGGATCTGTGCAACTCCTGGGCAGAAAGCGTTACAGCGAATTCTGTGGAACCTATATTATACGATTGCTGAAACAAATGGAGCCTTTCCTGGACAACGCCTGTATCCATTTGTGCGGCAAGTGTTCCACTGACCTGGAAAATTGCGGACTGGTTACATCCCGCAGCGAAGTGTTTCATGGGAATTACGGCAATGCCATGCAATATGCAGTTCAAACCCCCAGCATCCATGTAATCGGGCATGGATGCGTGAACTGCGAATCTCTTGAAGTCAACTGTATTCATATTATGAAGCCAATAGAAAAGAGTGATGTGCTGTGACAGAGCAGATACAGATTCGGAAAATGCAGACAGCGGATTGTACACGTGTTCTGCAAATATACGATGATGCCATTCAAAATGACGATGCAACTTACCTTACCAGAGTGCCTAGTTGGGAAGAATGGGATAAAAATTATGATCGTGTATGCCGCCTGGTTGCAAGTACGGATACCCAAGTTGTTGGCTATGCTGCTGTTCATCCGGCTGAACGATGTATTGGGGAGATCAGCATCTACATCGACAGAAGCTATCGCAGGATCGGGATTGGCAGCAGTTTATTATATGCATTGGAAAAAGTGGCATTTCAGCGTCAATATCGGGTGCTGATCTCTAAAATATTCATTGAAAATATGCCAAGTATCTGCCTGCATCAAAAAGCCGGTTTTATCAAAAAAAATACCATTCGTCATGCTTTGGAAAAGCATAACAGATGGAGGGATATTTATGTATACGAAAAAAGAGCTTGAATCCTTTTCTGCACTGAAACAATGCGTAATTGATATGGAAGAGGAAAAGGCAGAAGAAATTTCACGGCATATTCTTCAGGAACATTGGGATGCTAAAACCGCCATTACAGAAGGACTGATTGCCGGAATGGATGAGGTGAGTCGGCTCTACGCAGATGAAATCTATTTTCTGCCCGACTTACTCATTTGTGCTGATGTCATGGAAGCTTCCATGAAAATTTTGCGAACTGCACTTTGTAATGAATCTATAGGATACGATGTGCGTATTGTGATCGGAACGGTGGAAGGGGATACCCATGATATTGGAAAGAACATTGTTGCATTGTTCCTGGAATGTGCTGGTTTTCAGGTGTACGATGCCGGACGGGATGTCTCGGCAAAGCAGTTTGTGCAAAAGATGCAGGAAGTTCATGCAGATATTCTATGTCTGTCCACTATAATGACAACTACCATGGATCGCATGAGCGATGTTATACAGGAATTGGAGCACAATGGGTTGCGTGACCATGTCAAAGTAATAATTGGCGGAAAACCAGTTTCTCCGAAATTTGCAAAAGAGATTGGTGCAGACGGCTACTCCAACAAAGCTGATGATGCAGTCAAACTGGCAAAAGAGCTTTCCGGAGTAATCCATTGAATTTTTCATCCAAGTCGTTTTTTGAAGGACTATCTTTGCCCGGGTTACTCAAAAAAGAAATCTCTTTTTTTTGAGGTAGTTTATCTAAAAATTTATGTATGATTTTCTTGAGGAATATGGTAATATAAATATAGAAATATCAAGTAAAAGTACAAAGGTGTACCCATGAAAAATGGTATGCCCTTTTTTGATTACAATCAAAATGGAGGCAGAGTTAGTTATGCATCTTACATCAAGAGAGCAGGAACGGCTGATGACACATTATGCCGGCGAACTTGCAAAACAGCGAAAAAAAAGAGGACTGAAATTAAATTATCCGGAAGCAATCGCACTGATCACCTCTGAAATTCTCGAAATGGCAAGAGATGGTCTTTCGGTAACCGAACTAATGTGTGAAGGGAGAAAAATTCTTTCTTCTGACGATGTTATGGATGGCGTTCCTGAAATGATTCATGAAATTCAACTGGAAGCAACATTTCCGGATGGGACAAAGCTCGTCACCATTCATGAGCCGATTCTTCCAAACGAAAAAATCAATCCGGGTGAATATCTGATTGATGAAGGTACAATTACAATCAATGAGGGAAAAGAAACAATCCAGCTTATTGTTACAAATACTGCTGACAGACCGGTTCAGGTAGGTTCCCATTTTCATTTTTTTGAGGTCAATCGGATGCTTTCTTTTGACAGAAAAGCGGCATATGGCTATCGCTTAGACATTCCATCGGGAACTGCCATTCGATTTGAACCGGGAGAAAGTAAGTCTGTAACACTTGTGAAAATCGGCGGCAACAGAATAGGTTTCGGACTGAATCAACTGGTATGCGGAAAAATAGACGATGAATCTGTAAAAGCAAGTGCTTTTGAGAAAGCAAAGTCACTTGGTTTTAAGGGGGTGGATTGAAGTGTTCCGGATGGATAAAAAACAATATGCAGCCATGTTCGGCCCCACCACAGGTGACAGAGTACGGCTTGCCGATACTTCACTGATTGTTGAGGTGGAAAAGGATTATACAATTTACGGAGATGAGGCAAAATTCGGCGGCGGCAAATCCCTTCGTGATGGTATGGGACAGTCCTGTTCTGTTCGGGACAGTGAATGCCCGGATACAATTATTACAAATGCACTTATCATTGATTATACAGGCATCTATAAGGCGGATATTGGCATCAAGGACGGAAAAATTTGCGGCATCGGAAAATCCGGAAATCCTGACATTATGGATGAAGTTACGCCGTCCCTTGTATTTGGTGCTTCTACCGAAGCAATTGCCGGCGAAGGTCTGATTGTTACTGCCGGCGGCATAGATACACACATTCATTTCATCAGTCCTACACAGATTGAAACTGCACTTTACTCCGGCATCACCACCATGATTGGAGGCGGAACCGGCCCAGCTGACGGGACAAATGCGACAACCTGCACGCCCGGAAAATTTCATATTGAAAAGATGCTGGAAGCCGCAGAAAGCTATCCTGTGAATCTTGGCTTTTTAGGCAAGGGAAACAGTGCGGATTATCATACACTTGCAGAACAGATTGAAGCAGGTGCCTGTGGCTTAAAAATTCATGAGGACTGGGGTGCAACTCCCGGTGTGATTCGTCAGGCACTGAACGTAGCTGAGCAATATGATGTACAGGTTTCCATTCATACGGATACGCTGAATGAAGGCGGATTTGTGGAAGATACGCTGAACGCAATTGATGGACGAACGATTCATACTTATCACACAGAGGGAGCAGGCGGAGGACATGCGCCGGATATTATCAAAGCCGCAGCATTTCCCAATATTCTCCCCTCTTCTACCAATCCCACTATGCCATTCACAAAAAATACCATTGATGAGCATCTGGACATGCTGATGGTTTGTCACCATCTGGACAGCAGAATTCCGGAAGATGTTGCCTTTGCAGATTCACGTATTCGTCCCGAAACCATTGCAGCAGAGGATGTGCTGCATGATATGGGAATATTCAGTATGATGAGTTCCGATTCACAGGCAATGGGCAGGGTCGGTGAAGTGATTACCCGTACATGGCAGACGGCTTCAAAAATGAAAAATCAGCGGGGCACTCTGCCGGAGGACAATGAAAGAAACGATAATTTCAGAGTCAAGCGTTATGTGGCAAAATATACCATCAATCCGGCCATTACCCACGGCATTTCCGAATATGTGGGGTCAGTTGAAGTTGGAAAAATGGCAGATCTGGTTCTGTGGAAGCCTGCAATGTTCGGAGTGAAACCAGAAATGATTATCAAAGGCGGCATGATCTCTGCATCCAGAATGGGCGATGCGAATGCCTCCATTCCCACACCGCAGCCTGTTGTATACACAAAAATGTTTGGCGCATACGGACTTGCGGGAAAACGCTGCTGTGCGGATTTCGTTTCAAAAACAGCGGCAGAAAATGACATCGGACAGCAGCTGGGACTTCAGAGAATGATTCTTCCGGTCAAGCATTGCAGAGATATCGGAAAGAAGGATATGAAATACAATGACAGAACCGGAACCATCACAGTAGATCCCGAAACATATATCGTTATGGTTGACGGAGAAAAGATTACCTGTAATGCCGCAACGGAACTGCCCCTTACACAAAAATATTATCTGTTTTGAGAAAACAATTGGGAGGAATGGACATGATTGCAGAGCGTATATGCGGAAAACTTGGTAAAACGAATAAGTCCGTGGATTATGTTACCATTGAATGGTTTGAACGGGACAAAAAGATTCTTAGAAAAACCACCGCTTCCGGGGAAGAAATCGGAATCAAAATAGAACCAGCTCTCAACGAGGGGGACATTCTCTTTGAGGACGCAAGCAGGATCATTGCAGTAACAATCGCACCATGTGATTTGATTTCCGTTTCTGTAAATTCCATGCAGGAAATGGGCAGACTCTGCTTTGAATTGGGCAATCGTCATTTATCTCTTTCTATTGGAGAAGATGTCGTAAAGTGTCCTTTTGATGAGCCTACATTCTCCTATCTCAGCAAACTGGGATTTGCAGCTGAAAAGACACATGAAAAATTTGACGGATACATTGAATGTAAGGCACATGCACATGTGCATAGTCACGAACACCGCCATCATGAAGGGTAACGGTTATTTATGCCTTTTGCAGGCATTGGATCCCCTGTTTCCAATGGGCACCTTCACATTGTCCAATGGACTGGAAACCTATGTACAGAAAAATCTTGTCCGCAGCGCCGAAACACTGACAGAATTTCTGAACGCCTATATCTATACACTGCCCACAAATGATTTAGGATTCGCCGCAAAATCAGCTATGGGGGAATCCTGTGAGATGCTGGATGAAATCTGTACAGCATCAAAATCACCTTTGGAATTGAGGAACGGCTGCCATAAACAATGCATCCGATTGATAAAAGCTGAAAAAACATTGGGAGAGTACGATGCATTGAATCATTATGCAGAAATGATCGATTCTGGCATTTGCAGCGGCTGTTACCCGGTGGCTTTGGGTCTCTTTATCAAAGATATTCATACGGATATTGCACAGGGACTGGAACTGTATGGTTATACGCTTTTATCATCTATGGTCAATCATGCTGTGAAATTGATACCCCTTCGTCAGCTGGACGGGCAGAAATGTCTTTCTGAAATCATGAAAAAAATCCCGGATGCTGTACAAAAGGCCATGGAGATTCCCGTGGAAGATCTTGGCATCAGCGGCGCAGGATTTGATCTGCGTTCTATGCAGCATGAAAAGCTCTATTCAAGATTATATATATCATAGCGGAGGAATGAGATATGTCATATGTAAAAATTGGCGTGGGCGGTCCGGTAGGTTCCGGCAAAACAGCATTGATTGAACGGCTTACAAGAAAAATGGCAGCGGATTACAGCATCTGTGTTGTAACCAATGATATTTATACAAAAGAGGATGCAGAATTTCTGATCAAAAATTCCAAGTTGCCGCCGGAACGAATCATCGGCGTGGAAACAGGAGGCTGTCCTCATACTGCCATTCGTGAAGACTGTTCCATGAATCTGGAAGCAGTGGAAGAAATGGCAAGAAGCTTTCCGGATGTACAGATCATTTTCATTGAAAGCGGCGGTGATAATCTTTCCGCAACCTTTTCCCCCGATCTGGCAGATGCATCCATCTATGTCATTGATGTGGCACAGGGAGAGAAAATTCCAAGAAAGGGGGGTCCGGGTGTTATGCGCTCCGATCTGTTGGTCATCAACAAAACAGATCTTGCACCGATGGTAGGGGCCAGTCTGGATGTTATGGCAAGAGATTCGGAGCGTATGCGCAGCGGCAGACCTTTTGTGTTTACCAATCTGATGACGCTGGATGGTGTTGACTGTGTGATTGAATGGATCAAAAAATCAGTTTTGCTTGAGGATTTGAAATGAGCAGACTTTTTCTCAAAGCGGAAAACATCCACGGAAGAACTGTGATTTCCGACAGCTTTTTTACTGCACCGATCAAAATTGCCAAACCCTTCTATTATGATTCTGTTACAGAGGTTATGATGATGGCGGCAAGTGCCGGCATATTGGAGGGCGACTTTTATGACATTGAAATTCAGGTCATGAAAAAAGCATCTTTCAAGCTGACCGGACAGTCCTATACAAAAATTTTCAAAGCCACAGAAAATGGTGCTGTGCAGAAAACAAAAATTCATGTGGAAAGAGATGCATCCTTTCTCTATTTCCCAACCCCTGTTATCCCATATGGCGGAAGTATTTTCAGCAATTTCACAGAAGTGTATCTGGATCAGAATTGCCGGTTTGCAATGTGCGATATTCTTTCCTGCGGAAGAAAAGCCATGAATGAGGTCTTTTTATTTCAGTCCTATCGTTCCAGAACAGCTGTTTATGTGGATGGGAAATTGCAGTTTCTGGACAATCAGAGATTCATTCCCGGGGAAGCCAATCTGAAAGATATGGGCTTTTTTGAAGGATATTCCCACATAGGCATGCTCTATATCTATGGCTATGAAAATATTGTGCTTCCTGAAAGCAGCACAAGCGAAATCGCTGTTACAAAGGCTGCTGCCGGAGCTTGTATCAGAGTTTTCAGCAATTCTGCGGATGAAGCTGTAGAACAATTGAAACGGATTCTTTCTCAAATTTCTTGACAACTGGTCATATGCGTGATAAAATAAAAACATAGCAAAGATGCTGAGCAGCTTTTATCAGTTGTATTGAGGCATCTTTGCTTTTTTATTTTTTATAGGAGAGGAAGAACGTTATGGCAAGACGTGTTTTCTTTCAAAAGTTAAAGATATTTGACAGCAAACGAATCTCTGCTGTTTCCATTATGCTGTTTATTGTTATAACGGTAACGATTTTCATCAGCAACCGCTACATGAATACCTGTTTGCAGAAGGAAGCGGATGCACAGCAAAACCGAATCGAACTGCATAATTTGGGAGAGCAGCTGGCAGATGCTTCTGATTACCTGACCGATGAGGCTCGAAAATTTGCAGTGACCGGAGAGATGGAGCATTTCTATAATTACTGGTATGAGGTCTATGAAGCCAAAACAAGGGATACTGTAATTTCTACGCTTTCATCCTACCATCCGCCGGAAAATGAACAGGCCTTGCTGACAGAAGCCAAAGCATATTCCGATGCGCTGATCAAGACAGAAACCATTTCTATGAAACTGACACTGCTTTCCCAAAATCAAAGCTTAAAAGCATATGAGGAGAATCCGAAGCTGTATTCATATTTACAGCATGTATACAATGATCGTCTTCCTGAGGAATATGCTGCACTTTCACCGGAACAGATGCGGGAAAAGGCAATCGAAATTTTATATGATTCCTATTATTATGAATCGAAAAACCTGATTATGTCTCCAATTGAAGAATTCCAATCTGTTATGGATGAACGTCTGAATGGTTCCGTTGAAAAATCCATACAGGGACAGAACACCGCTTCTATCGTTCAAATCTGCTGTTCCATCGGGGTACTGGCGTTAATCGGACTGCTGATACTGGGCTTGAATGTTTTATATGTTCGTCCGTTAAATGAATATGCTGCTGCCCTGTCCGCTGATAGTGTACAAAATCAGCTGGAACAACAGGACTTTTCAAAAGTACGTGTAACGCCCCAGGGCGCACGGGAACTTTACTGCTTCGGAGAAATCTTCAATCATTTGTCTTTGCTGTTACATAAAGAACTGAAGAAACGTGCAGCTGCCGAGAAAGAAATGCGTTCTGCACGGGATGAGGCCGACCGTGCCAATCATGCCAAGAGTGATTTTTTTGCACAGATGAGTCATGAACTGCGAACACCGCTTCATGCAATGATCGGATATCTGTATTTGCTGAAAGAAACACCGTTAAATGAGCAACAATGTGAATACTGTCGAGCCATTGACTGTTCATCGGAAAATCTTCTGGGTCTTATTAACAATATTCTGGATTTTTCCAAGATGGAATCAGGCAATATGGTTTTCGAAACAACGGATTTCCATTTGCCGCAGCTGCTACAGGATGTATACAACATGATGAAAAGCAATGCCATGCAAAAAAATCTGACATTGGAAATGCACGTATCTGAACAGCTTCCGCAGTTTGTACAGGGAGATCCTCTGAAGCTCCGGCAAGTTCTGATCAATTTATTGAGCAATGCATTAAAATTTACGCCCAGCGGCATCATTTCTCTGTCGGCAGATGTACAGTGTGAACAAGATGGAAAATGGATAATTGCATTTGGGGTAAGAGATACCGGAATCGGCATTGTACAAGAGGATTTGGATAAGATTTTTCAGCCCTTTGTACAAAGTGATGCAGGCGTTACAAGAACATATGGCGGTACGGGATTGGGGCTGCCCATTTCTCAGAGAATTGTACAGGATGCAAGTAATGGAAAATATAAAATCAAGGTGGATTCCGTTCTGAATCAGGGTTCCTATTTTCATTTCCAAATGGAATTTCTGCCGGGAAAGCAAGCAGATGCCCATTCTGCCCATTCTGAACAAATGACAGACTTTGAAAAGAATACAAAAGTTCTGCTGGTGGATGACCATGATGTAAATCTGGAAATGGAACGTCTCATATTAGAAGGCTATGGTTTAACGGTCGTCACAGCCCAAAGCGGAATGGAAGCACTTGCTTTTGCAGAACAAAGTCCATTTGATATGATTTTTCTGGACTTGCATATGCCGGAGATGGATGGTTATGAAACTGCAAAGCGGCTGCGTCTGTTGAAATACTGTAAGTATACGCCTATGATTGCATTAACCGCCGATGTGGTATCCGGCGTCAGAGAAAAGGTAGCACAATCTGATATGAACGCCTATTTATCGAAGCCATTCCAGCCCGACCAGCTGCGGAAGCTGATCGCTGAATATCTGCATATTTCTAAAAATGAACCGGAACGCATTCTGACAAAGAGCAGTGCCATTTTTGATTGCGATGCATGTTTAAAAATTTTAGACGGAAAGGAAGATGTACTGCAAAAACTGGTACAGCGTTTTTTGGAGGCACATGAATCAGACTATGAATATATCCATAACCATATCCAGCATGGATACTGGGGCAATGCCGGAAAAATGCTGCATGATATCATTGGAATTTCCGGCAATCTTTGTTGTCAGAAATTATATCGCATTTCCTGTGTGCTGAATCAGGAGCTCAAAGAGGAACGGGCGGATACACTTCCTGCATTTCATCAGATATGGAAAGAAACCATAGGCGTTCTGCAAACTTATTCTGCACTGCACAGCCAGACAGAGAAACCAGCAACAGATGAAATGCCATTTTCAGAAGTCTGGAAAAAATTTTTCGCACTTTGTGAAGCATATGACATTGCTGCGGCGGATTATTTTGATGCAAATCGTTCAGCATTCAAAACAGCATTTGAAAAAGCAGAATTTTTGCAATTAGAACGTGCGGTACGACGGTATGATTTTCCGTGGATTACAGAAAATATTACTGTTCCGGACAAGGAGTGAGGCATAATGTATCGGGTATTATTGGTAGAAGACGATTCTGCAATGCGGTTTATTTATTCCAAAATGAAAGTGTGGACAGCCTGCGGCTTTCAGATTGCTGCGGAAGCTTCCAACGGGAAAAATGCATTGCAGCTGCTTCAGGAGCAGGTTTTTGATTTGATTTTTACGGATATTCGCATGCCCTTTGTAGATGGCATTGAGCTGCTTCGGCAAGTAAAACAGCTGGGGATGGATATCAGCGTTGTTTTTGCCAGTTCCTATGATGAATTTGAATATGCCAGACAGGGGCTGATCCTGGGAGCATTTGATTATATTCTCAAGCCCATAGCAGAAAAACAGCTGGAAAACGTGCTGATTCGTGTCAAATGCCATTTGCAGGAAACCATAAAACAGGAGATTCTGGAGCCGGCGGTTTTAGATGCACTCAAGGATATCGGCGTTGCACCGGATGCAGGAAATTTTGTACACAGGGCGGCTGTCTATTTTTCAGAGCATTACGGAACACTGTTCACCATGGAGGATATGGCAGAATCTTTTGGGTTGAATAAGGATTATTTCGGAAAACAGTTCAAACAGAAAATGGGCGTGACATTCAGTTACTTTTCCTCCGTTTTGAAAATTTCCTATGCGAAAGAGTTATTGCGTACCGGCAACTATAAAACCTATGAAATCAGCGATATGCTGGGATATGCTTCAACAGATTATTTTACAAAAATATTTAAAGAAATTGCCGGTGAAACACCCTCTCAGTTCCGAATAGAGCTTGAAAACAGATAGGAATCCGTCTGTTGTCCGCACAGGCGTCTGCATTGGCTGAGCGATTTTCTGTTTTTTATTGGATTTTCTCTGGTTTTTCAGGTTTGAAGTTTTATCACCGTATGGTATACTGTAGGTACAGTAACGGAGGTGAGGAAAATGGAGAATTACGTGATTACCATTGCACGAGGCTTCGGAAGCGGCGGAAAACAGATCGGCTTGCAGCTTTCCAAGCAGCTGGGCATTCCATGCTATGAAAGCCAGATACTTGCAATGGCATCCAACTACAGCGGCATCAACAAGGATTTGTTTTTTCAGGTGGATGAAAAGCTGAGAGGTTACCATCTGATCAAACGGCTGATGCGGGCAAACAACAGGGATGATATTGTAGAACCTACCGAACGCAGCTTCATCTCAGATGTCAATCTGTACAACATCCAGGCGAAGATCATTCGGGAACTTGGAAAAAATCAGTCGTGCATTATCATCGGAAAGTGCGCCAATCACCTGCTCAGGGATTATGAGAACGTAGTCAGTGTGTACATTGAAGCACCCAGAGCATACTGTGTGAAAAATGTTACAGACAGACTGGGCGTTACAGAGGATGAGGCACATAAGATGATCTATCAGACAGACCGATACCGTGCGGATTACTACAAATACTATACCGGCGGTGAAGTGTGGACCAATCCGGTGCTGTATGATATGACGCTGAATTCCGAGCGTATCGGAGAAAGCAAGTGTACGGAGCTGATCATCCAGTATCTTAAAATTAAGTTGGGAGATGACATCCTGACGAAAAAAGGTACAGAGGAAAATGCAAAAGCACTCAAGCAGCTTGGCATTGAGTACTGATGAAAAATGAATATCGACAAAGGCGTCGGCAGTGTTCATGAAAAATGACATGCCGATTTTTTATGTTTTATGGAGGGAAAAGAAATGAAAAAGAAAATGTTTTCGAAAGTTCTGGCGATCTTATCAGCAATGACACTGGGCGTATCCTTCACTGCCTGCGGCGGTGAATCCGGCGGAACGGATGGAGAGACTGTGAAGGTGGGATTGCTTCACTCTTTGACAGGCTCTATGGCAATCAGCGAGAAGTCCGTTCGTGATGCAGAAGTGCTTGCTATTGAGGAAATCAATGCAGCCGGCGGTGTACTTGGAAAGCAGATTGAATATGTAGAAGAAGATGGTGCTTCAGAGCCTTCTACCTTTTCAACCAAAGCTGAAAAGCTGGTGGACAGCGAACAGGTGGCGACTATTTTCGGCTGCTGGACTTCTTCTTCCAGAAAGGCTGTGAAGCCCATTGTGGAGGATTATGACGCACTGCTCTGGTATCCGGTACAGTATGAGGGTATGGAATCTTCAAAGAATATTGTATATACCGGTGCCGCTCCGAACCAGCAGATCGTACCGGCCATTGAATATCTGATTGAACAGGGATATACAAAGTTTTTCCTGCTGGGCTCTGACTACGTATTTCCCAGAACTGCCAATATGATTATCAATGCACAGATTGAAAATGCGGGGCTGGAGGTTGTAGGCGAAGAATATGCAGATATGGATCAGACAGATTTTGCTGCAATTATTGCAAAAATTGAAGCCGCTGAGCCGGATGTCATTATCAATACACTGAATGGTACCGGTAATGTTTCTTTCTTCAAGCAGATGTCGGAGAAAAACTATACCAGTGAGAATTATATGACCATGTCCTTCTCCATTGCAGAAGAAGAGGTAGCTACCATCGGTTCCAATATTCTGGAGGGTCATCTGGTTTCCTGGAACTACTATCAGACAACAGATACCGAAAAAAATACAGCTTTTGTAGAAGCCTATAAGGCAAAGTATGGAGAAGACCGTGTGACTTCCGATCCGGCTGAAGCAGCTTATGATGCGGTTTATCTCTGGAAGGCAGCTTGTGAAAAGGCAGGCAGTTTTGAAGTAGATGATGTCATTGCAGCCATTGAAGAAGGCGGTATTTCCTTTGATGCACCAGAGGGAATGGTTACGATCAACGGCGAAAATCATCACCTTTCCAAGCCTGTCCGTATCGGCGAAGTTGGATCAGACGGTCTGATTCATGAAATTTATGCAACAGAGGCTGTGGATCCGGATCCTTATCTGACAACATATGACTGGGCTGTTGCAGCCGGAATCCAGCCGCTGGAATAAACCAGCCTGTTTCTCTTATCGTCCTTCTATAATGTAAATGATGGCTCGGATATTGTATTGCAAAAAAGCAGCAATATCCGACATCATTTTACATGCATTGTATCAAAGGAGTGTTCATATGGAACAATTTGTAAATACGTTATTTAACGGTGTCAGCCTGAGTTCTATTATCTTGCTCACTTCTATCGGACTGGCAATTACATTTGGTCTGATGCGTGTGATCAATATGGCACATGGTGAATTCATTATGATTGGTGCCTATATGACTTATGTGGTGCAGGAAATTTTCAATCGGTTTGTGCCGTCCAGCTTACAGGATATTTACTATTTTATTGCTATTCCGGTTGCTTTTTTCGCAACATTCCTGCTGGGGAGCTTATTGGAACGGTTTGTCATTTCCAGATTATATGGCAGAGAAATCGACAGCTTACTTGCAACATGGGGCATCAGCCTGATTTTGCAGCAGGCAGCAAGAAGCATCTTCGGTACACAGGGGGTCAATGTCAATGCGCCATCCTTCCTCAAGGGCGGCATTACAATCGGCGGATGTACATTTTCTTATAACCGTTTATTTATCATTCTGATGGTTGCACTTTGTCTTTTTGCTGTCTGGTTCATTATGTATAAATCCAATTTCGGCAAACAGATGCGTGCGGTTATGCAGAACCGTACCATGGCACAATGTATGGGCATCAATTCCCGGAAAGTTGATAATATTACATTTTCCATTGGTTCCGGTCTTGCAGGTATTGCCGGATGCTCCGTTGCCCTGCTGGGCTCCATCGACTCTACGGTTGGACAGAGCTATATCGTAAACTCCTTTATGGCTGTTGTACTGGGCGGTGTCGGAAAGCTTCTGGGTACGGTAATTGGTTCCACCATTATTGGTTCAGCCAGCATCTTTACGGAAAATTATACATCCTCTACCATTGCAAAAGCAATCGTTCTGCTGATTGTGATTATCTTCCTGCAAAAGCGTCCGCAGGGTCTGTTTGTCATCAAGAGCAGAAATCTGGATGAATAAGAAAGGACGGATATGATGAAACAACTTGTAAAAAAACAAGGCAGCAATCTTTGCTTTGCTGTAATTGTGATTCTGCTTGCACTCATGCCGGTTCTGATGATGACCGGTGCTATGAGTACCTCTATGGTTCTGTTCCTTGGAAAATGTATGGCTTTTGCCGTTGTGGCAATTGGTCTGGATCTGATCTGGGGCTATACCGGCATTCTGAGTCTGGGTCATGGCCTGTATTTCGCATTGGGCGGCTACTGCATGGCAATGTATCTGAAGCTTCAGGAAACGGGCGGTAAAATCACCGATTTCATGCAGATTGGCGGACTGAGTGAACTGCCGCTGATATGGCGTCCGTTCCAGTATCTTCCGGTAACACTGCTGCTGATTGTGGCTGTTCCGGGTGCTGTTGCATTTATTATCGGCTACTTTATTTTCAAGACTCGTGTGAAAGGCGTTTATTTTTCCATCATTTCACAGGCACTGACATGGGCGGCATATTCCATTTTCATTGCCCTCTCTCCCTATACGAACGGAAACGTCGGCATTACTGAGATTAAAACCATTTTTGGCAGAATAAAGGGAGAGGCAAATCAAGGGAATATGATGCTGCTTTTCTATGTGGCACTTGTAACCATGGTTCTGATTTACGCACTGGCAAAATTTCTGGTGAGCAGAAAGTTCGGAAAACTTCTGATTGCCATCCGGGATGGCGAAAACCGTACATATTTCTCCGGCTATAAAGTAAGCCGCTATAAAACCTTCATCTATGTTCTATCTGCTGTATTTGCAGGAATTGCCGGTGCGGTTTTCGTCAACTTCAACGGCAGCATTACACCGTCTCAGATGACCATTTCTTATTCTATTACCATGATCATCTGGGTTGCAGTCGGCGGCAGAGGCACCATTATCGGCGCAGTCATCGGCGCATTCCTGATTAACCTGTGTGAATACAATTTAAGCTCCGGCAGTATGGTGGAAATCTGGCAGTATATCATTGGTGCTGTTTTCTGTATTACCATTCTGTTTTTCAAAGGCGGTATTATCGGACTGGTTAAAGAACAGATACCGGCAGCGATGCGCAGACTGAAGGGGAAATCATCTGTTGAAACAAAAACGGAGGTGAAGCAGTCATGAGCAAAGTCAATGAAGATACAGTACTGGCAATCAATAATATCTCTGTCTGCTTTGACGGATTTTACGCTTTGACCGAGGTGAAAACTTCTGTTAAGCGAAATACCGTACATTTCTTTATTGGACCCAACGGTGCAGGAAAAACAACCCTTTTGGATATCATCTGCGCCAAAACAAAGCCTACTTCCGGAACCGTCATGTATTATCCCAAAAACAGAGAGCCCATTCGCCTGACCGGTATGAAGGAATATAAAATTGTTACAGAAGGAATCGGCAGAAAATTTCAGGTTCCATCCGTGTTCATCAATCTGACTGTGGAAGAAAACATGATTCTTTCCCTGAAAGGACACAAGGGCATTCTGGATTCCATTTTCCGCAAACCCTCCAAAGAGGACATGGAGGATATACATTCCACATTAAAACGTGTGGGTCTGGATGACCGGGCTGATGTCCGTGCAGGAAGCCTTGCACATGGTGAAAAACAATGGCTGGAAATCGCTATGCAGCTGGTACAGAAACCAGAAATCATTATGCTGGATGAACCGGCTGCCGGCATGGGAAAACCCGAAACCTTTAAAACCGGCGAGATTCTAAAGGAAATTAAAAAGGAATGTACCATCATTGTCATTGAACATGATATGGATTTTGTAAAACAGGCAGCCGATATTGTAACGGTACTGCACGAAGGGAAATTGCTCATGGAAGGCAATATTACCGATGTGCTGGCAGATAAAACCGTACAGGCTGTTTATCTGGGAAGAGGCGGTGAAGCACCATGCTGAAAATCAAGGCAATGGACTCCTATTACGGCGAAAGCCGTGTCATTGAAAATCTTTCCTTTGATGTTCCAAAGGGGAAAATTGTGGGTCTGATCGGCAGAAACGGAGTGGGAAAAAGTACAACCCTCAAAAGCATCATGGGCATTGTGAAAACACCAAAGGGCGAGATTCAGTTTAACGGCGAAAATATTACCAAAAAGCCTGTCTATGAACGTGTAAAAAAAGGCATCGGCTATGTGCCCCAGGGACGTGATATCTTTCCGCAGATGACCGTGCAGGAAAATTTAGAACTGGGATTGCAGCCGCTGGGCGGAAAAGGAAAAATACCGGATTACCTGTATGATCTGTTTCCGATTCTGCCCAAGTTTGCCAAACGAAAAGGCGGTGATTTATCCGGCGGTCAGCAGCAGCAGCTTGCAATTGCCCGTGCACTCTGTGCAGAACCCAAAATTCTGATTCTGGATGAGCCCACAGAGGGCATTCAGCCTTCCATTATTCAGGATATTGGTGCTGCAATTAAAAAGATTAACGACTGGAAAGGAATTACCATCCTGCTTGTAGAACAATATCTGGACTTTGTATTACAAAATACGGATCTGCTCTATGTAATGGAAAAGGGCAGTATGATTTATAACAATGAAACCCAAAAATGTAATGCAGAAGAAGTGCAGAAACTCATGACGGAATAAAGAGGAGGGATTCGGTGCAGGAATCTGCTGAAATCTTAATCGTGGATGATATACCCGAACACATTGCATTTGCAGGGAATCTGCTGCGCAGTGAAGGCTATCGGGTTTATGCAGTAACAAATGGTACCGCTGCACTGCATTTTCTGGAAACAAAACATCCGGATCTGATCATGCTGGATATTAAGATGAACGGCATGGATGGCTTGACGGTATGCCGGCACATCAAGGAAAATCCGGATACCAGCGATATCCCTGTGATTTTTCTGACAGCGGAAACAAAAACAGAAGCCATCAAGCAGGGATTTACCCTTGGCGGATGTGATTATGTTGTAAAACCGTTTCTACGAGAGGAATTCCTTGCCAGAGTAAAAACGCATCTGAACATTTCACGTCAAAGCCATGCACTTTCCATAGCCAATCAGGAATTGAAACAGTTCTGCTCTGCTGTATCCCATGATTTAAAGTCCCCCCTCAATGTCATCAATATGTTGATTGCAGCATTGAGCAATGAATTAGGGGAAAACCAAAGCGATGATGTTTCACAAATTATGGATATGATCTGCAAAAAATCCAATCAGCTGATTGTGATGATTGATCGGTTATTGGAATTTTCTAAAATGTGCAACATCACACCGGAAATGGAGCCGCTGGAGCTTTCTTCTATCATTAAGGAAATCTGCAACGAGCTGAAGTCTCTGGAACCAGACCGGTGCATTACATTGAATTGTGAGACGCTGCCTACTGTAATGGGTGATGAAGTACTTGTGAATATGCTTTTGAAAAATGTACTCTCCAATGCGGTAAAATTCACCCGGCATCGGGAAGAAGCAATCATCACAGTTCGTGCTTTGCCCGATGCAGTTTATCATGTGATTTCCATTCAGGACAATGGTGTCGGATTTGATATGGCGTATGCAGACAAGCTGTTTCAGGTATTTCAACGGCTTCATGAGGACAATGAATTTGAAGGAAGCGGGATTGGTTTGGCACTGGTTTACCGCATTATGAAACGACATGGCGGAAAGGTCGAAGCAATCGGAAAAGTGGATCATGGTGCAGAGATCAAATTGTATTTTCCGAAAAGTAAAAATGAATCGTAGAGAAATGTTATAAATAATTTATGAAAAGAGGTATTGATATGGCTTGTTTTCTTGTGCCGGTCAGTGAAGCGATTGTTACAACGATTGCTGCAAAGGTTATAAAAAAGCATGAGGAGAAAATGGGAGCGACCCAATGCGATGAAAAGATTCCATTCTCCCAAAAGCTGAAAGTGTTAAATGGGATGCTTTGGGGCGGTTCCGGACTGCTTGCTTTTGAACATGTATGGCATGGAGAGGTTACACCATGGTTTCCCTTTCTGACGAATGCAGCAAATCCTGCGGATGCCATTGAAATGCTGCACGAAATGGCATCCGTAGGGACGACAATGGCTTTGCTTGTTACAGCTGTATGGGGCGTAACAATGGTTGTGGCTGAAAAAATAAGGAAAAGGAGGATATCTGCAATTATTGCAGATAAGAAAATCATATGACGTTATTGATTACAATCTTTGCAGCTGTAATTTCCACTGTAATCTGGTATGTGAATGAAAAAGCAAGGAAGATGAAACTTGGAATCCTCTGTTATATGTTCTGGGGTGCATCTCTTATGTGGTTTGTGGATGCTGTTTTTGAATATGGTGCGCTTCGAGCTGATTTTTTCACACCGGCGACTCAGGATATGTTGAATGAAACATATCTTGGTTTCTCAGTCATTGCACTTGCACTTACTGTGTGGATTATTACCATTCTTGTGAAGGATCCAAATGGAGTGTTAAAAACTTATTTATCAAAAATAAGGAATGGTAACCTCTAAAAACCACCGCCTAAAAACCGAAGATGCCCAAAAAGGAGGATTCGTTTTCTTGTTTGTGCAATCTTATTTCTATCTTATCACAGCACTCGCTAAAGTGCTGTCACTTTATACTTTTTCAAAGTCCTTTCGCCGGGAACATCTTTTCCTTGCCCGATTTCGCTCTCCTTGGAACGCTTCATCTTTATCAGAGTATAAGCTGTTGAGAAATGGAGATATTTCTTCTTTCAAAATTGGTAAGGTATGGAAGGTTCCTAGACAGTCAATTGAAGATTATATTCAAAAATCGATTCGTTCCATGGGGTGAAAAAAGATCTCAGTTGGGTTCGTCCTGGCTGAGATCCTTTCTATAAATGTGCAAATAAACGTAGATTTTGTCATTCTGTACCACTTTCCAAGGTAAACGTCAAATAACCAACGACTACCCAAACCGCCAAAGCTGATGTATAATAGCACTAAGCCGCCCTAAAGAGAAGACGAGAGCATTCATCAGAAGTCAAGGAACTCTTTCGAGCAGCATAGAAAAAGATACGGAGAAATTGAACAGGAACAGCCATTATCGCAGAAATAAAATGCGATGTAATACGTATCATAATTCCGGCACTACGAGTCTGAATATCCAACTGTGTAAATGCCAATAATAGCCACAAAAGAAAGTGGA